>JBBRKD010000382.1:0-3085 GCA_038218255.1 Hyphomicrobiales bacterium
GAGGCGACACTTGTCCGTTGGGGGCTGCTGCCGTCCTGGCTGAAAGATCCGGCAGGCTTCACAACGCTGATCAACGCGCGTTCGGAGACGGCAGCCGAAAAGCCATCGTTTCGCGGGCCGCTCCGCCATCGGCGCTGTCTCGTTCCAACCGACGGCTTCTACGAATGGTCGGGACCGACGCGAGCGCGTGTGCCCTATCTGGTCCGTCGCCGCGCAAGCGCTGACGGCGCCTCGTTATTTGCCTTTGCCGGGATCTTTGAGCATTGGGTTGGGGCGGACGGCAGTGAACTCGAATCGATGGCAATCCTCACGACGGCTGCCAACGCAACGGTTGCCAAGATCCACGACCGTATGCCTGTGATCCTTCAACCGGGGGATTTCGACCGTTGGCTTGACGTATCCCCCGGGAGCGCGACGACCGTGCTCGACATGTTAAAGCCCGCGCCCGACGATACGCTTGAGCTGGTTGCTGTCAGCCCAAAGCTCAACAATCCGCGCAACGAAGGCCCAGAACTGCACAAAATCACTGATGCCGATCTTGGCACGAAACTTATTTAACCCTATCATTATAAAACATAAATTGGCGACAGTGTGCCTTGGGTTTTTAGCATCGGGTTTGCATTGCGCTGACGTGCGGGCCTGCGAAAGCGAGGTTCGGGCGGCATGACAAACCCTCAGAACAAAACTCTGGGCATTGACCAAATTGTTCGATCAGCCCATCGCCACTCTCGCTGTGGGCACGAAAAAGCGATAGTCTCAGTCTGCCAAGGGGTTGGGCCATCCGTTTTGGCCGCAATCCCGTGACCATTGGAGGGTGCGCATCGGCGCGGCCCCCCGGTGTGTTTTGAGCGTGTGTTGAAAGCACGTATCGAGCCTGTGTGTTGCGAGTGTTTGGAGACGAAGTCATGGCGTACCGCGGCGAAGATTTGGATCTACGCACTCCGCAGACCTGGAGCGGGGTCGCGCCTGACCAGTCACTGGCGTCCGACCCCTATGTCAACGGTGCCCGGGGGCGCTCAAGTTACAATCGAGCCGCACCCATCCTTGTCGATGAGGCCGTGCTCGCCTGTTCCAATCATGCCTTCGACGTTGCCGTCGCCAACCGCGCGAGCGAAGTCCGCATCGAGCACTTGCTTCATGCCATGACCCGCATCGACGGCGCGAGTGCAGCCCTGGAGGCCCGGGGTATCCGCGTTGTGGGCCTGCGTCGCGAGAGCTCAACAATTATTGCTGGCGAAATTCCCATCGGGCTGACGACGGGCCTGGGCCGTCCGCGCAGATCAGACGACTTCGAGCAAGTGCTTCGGCAGGCCTCGGCGATCGCGCTGCGCCGCAATCAGGCCGCCAACGTCGACGATGTGCTCGATGCGCTCCTTGACCTGCCATCCGATATTCCAGGCATCGCCTTGCTTGCCCGCCACGGTGGCCGGGTTGCCCGCGACCGTGGTCCTGCACGCGATACCCGTGACAGCTTGCGCGACCGCGAGACCCTCCTGCCGCTTCCTTCGTTGACGCGCACGCCGCCCGGCTACACGTCAGACCTGCGCGGTGCCGACCTCCGCACGCCAGAACCGCGCAAGCTCGCCCAGTCGTCCTACTATGCCAACGACCTCGCCCGCCCGCTCCGCACTGATCTTGTGGGCACTGCGACCGACGGCATCCAGAACGCGCGCATCGAGCAGCTTGAGTCGGCCGTGCGCACTCTCACGTCCGAACTCGCTAGCGAGCGCAATGCGGTCTCCAGTGTCGTGCAGGACCTGCAACGCAATCTCAAATCGGAACGCGACGATACAAGCCGCTTCCGCGGCGGTCTCCACGATCGCCTTCAGTCGTTGGAGCAGGCTGTCGTCTCAGGCGGCGGCGGTGCCGACGTCGGCATCGTGGTCGATCGCCTCGGCGCCGTGGAGCGCGGGCTTGATCAGCGCATGGCCGACCTCGCGCGACCGTTCGCCATGCTCTCTGATCGCATGCAAGGGCTTGAGCAGACCGTGCTCGATACGCGTAACTCCGGCGTAGACGCCAACCACCTTCACGACCGCCTCAAGACCATCGAACGCGCACTCGACACCGCAGCCGCCCGCACGATCGATCTTGGTCCGATCGCAAACCGCCTCGACATCATCGAGGAAGCTGTTCTCAGTGCAGATTCTAATCAGGGCACCGAGAGAGTTGTCGAACGCCTGCGGTCACTTGAAGATGCGATCGCAGGCCAGCGCGCCCTTGTCGTCCACTCCACCACCGCGCTCGACAACGACGTGAAGGCACTCGCCAACGCCTTGACCCAGCAGGCCGCCGGGCAGGAACGCGCTCAGTCGTTTGTCACCGATCGCATGCAGACGCTCACATCGGGTTTCGAGCGCCAACGTGCGGAATTGACCGGACCGCTGACCGATCGCATCAGCGAACTCGCGAGCTCCCTTGATACGCGTCTTCAGGGCGTCGCAAGCCTCGTAGATCGCCAGCGCATCGAAACGACACAGCCCTTGCTGGAGCGGGTCAGCGCCATTGGCAGCATGATTGGCGAAACAGGTGGCGAAACCCAACGCATGATGTCGGCCATGGCCGAGCGGATCGCGTCTCTCGATAGCCAGCTCGCTCTTTCCGTGCAAAAGGCCGCCGAAGCCCAAGCGGCCCATACAGCCGAGCTACGTGAAGTCCATGAAGCGCTGATCAAGCTCAATACCAACCAGCACACACTGGCCGGCTCCATCGACCAGTGGCGTCTCGACGGCGTGGGCGACATCAACGTGATCGCGAACAGGCTGGACGGAATCGAGAAAACAGCCGCCAAACCCGTGCAGATGATCGAAACCCTGACGACCAGCGTCGACACTATCAACCGCATGACGGTCGAGCGATATCACCGCCGCAACCGCTTCTGGTATTGGTTGTTTGGGACCGACGACTGGTTGACGGCGAGCTGGCCATCGCAGGTCGCGAGCATCGAAACCGAACGGGCGACATTGCGCGGCGGCGTTCCGGCTGCACCCCGCAAAGGGTGAAGGCGCCGCCGCGGCTGTGCTTAAAACATATTCAGAGCAAGCCGGTCTTCGTCCGACATGCGTCCGTGGTGCCAGGGTGGATC
>JBBRKD010000383.1:0-3079 GCA_038218255.1 Hyphomicrobiales bacterium
TCGGTTGAAGTCAGGCGTACGCCGGGCACCGCAGCCGATCGCGTGGCCCTCAGCGTCGAAGTTGTGGAGCAGTCGACCGGCGAACTCTCGTTTGGCGCGGGCTACTCGACCAGCGAAGGCGTGATTGGCGACGTAAGCATCACGGAACGCAACCTGCTCGGTAACGGCCAGTTCCTCCGCCTCAAAGTTGGGGGATCGCTTGATCGTGCGCAGGTTGACCTGAGCTTCACCGAGCCGCGCTTCCTCGACCAGAACGTGTCGGCCGGTTTCGACCTTTTCTACAAGCAGGTCGACCAGACGAGTTCGTCGGGCTTTAAGAACAAGACAGCTGGCGGTAGCTTGCGTCTTGGGTTCCCGCTCAGTGAAAACCTCTGGATGCAGACATCCTATACGCTCGCCCAGAACAGCATCTTCGACGTGACCAACGAGGCATCGATCGGCATTTTGCAGGCGGGTTCGCGCAACGATGGCGAATCGCTGACGTCAAGCCTTGGCGCATCGCTCACCTATGACGCCCGTAACCACCCCAAGAACCCAACGCGCGGCTTCTTCTTCCAAGTGGCCAGTGACTTTGCTGGCGTGGGCGGCGATGTCGAATATGTGCGCGTCACCGGTGAAGGCCGCGCGTACTATCCTCTCACCGAAAAGATCACCCTCGTCGGCCGTTTGACCGGTGGTGCGATCGAAGGCTGGGGCAAGGATGACGTCCTGCTGACCGATCTGTTTTTCCGCGGCGGTGAAACCATCCGTGGCTTCAACAAGTCCGGCTACGGTCCCCGCGACATCAACACGGGCGACGCGCTCGGCGGCAAAGCTTTCTGGGCCGCCAACGTCGAAGCGCGCTTCCCCTTCCCCTTTATCCCCGACGAGTTGGGGATGAGCGGCGCGGTGTTTGCGGATGCAGGGTCTCTGTTCAGCGCCACCGACGAGATCAAAAAGCTAGCGGCATCGACCGGTTGCGGTGGGACACTCGCTGCAAACACCTTCAAGAACCAGTCGACGGCCCGCAACGGGCTCTGCCTCAAGGACGACAACTCGATCCGTGCCTCCGTCGGGGCCAGCGTGATCTGGAACTCGCCGGTCGGTCCGCTTCGCCTCGACTTCGCCAAAGCGCTCCTGAAGGAAGACTACGACAAGGAGCAGTTCTTCCGCTTCGGCGCGTCCACCAAATTCTGATCTGACATCCAGCGGCCTTCGATCGGCCGCTGGTTTGCTTTCCTTGCGGTGCAGACGTAAGAGCAAGCGTGCCAGTGACCGCCGCGGACCGCCGCGACACGCTCCCGCGAAAGATGACGAGCGCCATGCAGCATCCGGGTTTTTTCGAGCGCGCCGGGCCGTTTCCGGTTGCAGACGTTGCGAAGGCTACGGGCTCAACGCCTGCCGACGGGTGCGATCCTGCCAAGTTGCTGCACAATGTTTGCCCGCTGCTGGAAGCGGGCGCCGATGATGTTTCGTTCGTCGACAACCGTAAGTTTCTTGCCCAATTGGCTGAGACGCAGGCCGGTGCCTGCTTCGTGCACGCGAATTTCGCCGCCCGCATGCCGCCCGGCACCATCGCCCTCGTTGGCCAAGCCCCCTATCGCGCCTTTGCTTTGGCCTTGCAGCTGTTTTATCCAGGCTCATCCTGGTCGCGGGCTGCCGGCACGGGCGTTCACGCGATCGACCCGACGGCTGTGCTTGAAGAGGGCGTCGTCGTAGAACCAGGCGCGATCATCGGCCCCGAGGCCCACATCGGCCGCGGCTCCCGGATCGCAGCAGGCGCGGTGATTGGCTACCGGGTTCACATCGGCCGCGATTGCTATGTCGGCGCGTCCGCAACCATCATCCACGCCCTCGTCGGCGACCGCGTGATCATCCACCCCGGCGCTCGCATCGGCCAAGACGGGTTTGGCTTTGCCATGGGTCGCGACGGCCACGTCAAGGTGCCGCAAATCGGCCGCGTCATCCTCCAGGACAACGTGGAAATCGGGTCGAACACCTGCATCGACCGGGGCGCTCTTAAGGATACCATCATCGGCGAAGGCACAAAAATTGATAATCTGGTCCAGATCGGGCACAACGTCGTGATTGGCCGCCATGCCGTGATTGTTGGTCAGGTCGGAATTTCCGGTTCGGCTGAACTGGGCGATTTCGTCGTGATGGGCGGCCATTCCGGCGTCGTCGGACACGTCAAGGTTGGTGCCGGCGTTCAGATCGCCGGTATGGCCCACGTGAACGAAGACATTCCAGCCGGCATGCGCGTCGGCGGCACGCCCGCCGTTCCCTTCCGGGAATGGGCGCGCCAGCTGGCTGCGATCAAGAAGCTGGGCCGACGTCCAGGCGCTGACGCAGAACCGCCAGCAGACGACGGTTGATTAAAGGTATTGCGACACGAGAGCCACGACCACGCGGAGCCTGAAGGGACATGAACGAGCTGACACCGAACACTGGCAAGATGGCGCTTGCGACCGCCGATATCGGCCGCCTGCTCAAGCTCTTGCCCCACCGCTACCCCTTCCTGATGGTCGATCGCATGTACGATATGGCCGGCGACGAAAGCTGCGTCGGCGTCAAGAACGTGACCTACAACGAACCGTTCTTCCTGGGGCACTTCCCCCAATATCCCGTCATGCCGGGCGTCCTCATCATCGAGGGCCTCGCTCAAACAGCTGGCGCTCTGTGTGTTCACAGCCTCGGCGAAAACTACAAGGCCGAGGTCGTGTATTTCATGGGGATCGACAAGGCCAAATTCCGCAAACCGGTGGTCCCTGGCGACCAATTGCACTATCACGTGCGCAAGATTCGCAACCGGGGGCGAGTCTGGCGGTTTTTCGGCGAGGCAAAAGTTGACGGTCACACCGTCGCCGAAGCCGAAGTGAGCGCCATGCTGGCCGATACGGCCGATGCCCGGGCGTTCGCGAGCAAGCATGGCTGATCCGCAGGTTCATTCGTCGTCCCACGTCGAGCAGGGTGCCCGTCTCGGCGCTGACGTTCGGATTGGCCCCTTCTGCACGGTAGGCGCCCACGTCGTTCTTGAACCAGGTGTCGAACTGTTAAGCCATGTGGCAGTCGCAGGTCGCACCACGGTCGGGGCCCGCAC
>JBBRKD010000384.1:0-3071 GCA_038218255.1 Hyphomicrobiales bacterium
GCCTTGAGGCTAGCCAACACACAGTGCAAGACGCACTGTTCCCCACGCATCACTTTAAGCACGGACCGCGCGAGATAGAGAACCCACTTACACCGAAGCGACACCAACGAACCGACACCAACGAAGAGACCCAGACGTCACATCAGAGCCACGGGCATCTCAGTTCGCCAGCGACGCCGTGTCGCTGAATTTCGCACGGGGTAGAGCTTCTTCATGGTGCGTGCGCACCGGCACACAGACGTCGCACCGCAATGTCTGCGCAGCTCGCACGTCGGGATCATCGAGAAAGATCACGAGCAGAGGCCGCCGACGATCAAGGAGCAGCCGCGTTTGTGCGACGAGCCACTCATCGCGAACCCGCGCGATCGTGGATCTCACAGTGGTGTAAGGGCCGACGTGCCGCATACGCGCGAACGCACCCCCTGGCAGCATCTGGAACGCGATCCCATCCGATTTGATCGCTTGATAATCAGGAGGCACCTCGACGCAAGCGTCATACCGGCAGTCCTGCGCGTTGACCGTATCGGGGGGATCAAGGCACAATCCGTACGACACAGCGATCTGCCGACGCAGGTCGTGGCGGTCGAGCCACGCGGCCATCCCACGCCACGCGTGAGCCGACGATTGCGCATACGGGCCGTGACTGCGCACGAAACCGACGAGCTTGGGTCGAATATAGACGAGGCCTGCGCGCACGTTATCTAACTCACATTCGGGGCTCACCAGTGAGCCCTAGACATGACACCCTAGGCCCCGCGAGTTGTCCGGCGGTTAATGGATCACGACCGCAAGCCGTGAGCGTTCATTACAGTTGAGCAGATGTTGATGGCGGTCCCATTTTGCCTCGACGGACAATCTCAGGGCGGCCAAACTCAGGACGGCCCACTTTCAGCGCGCGCGATCTCGGTCCGCCGATCTCAGCCACCCCGTTCCAACAGGCTTGCCCGCACCGCCAACAGGTCACGCCACACCTGCCGCTTGGCTGAGGGCGATTTGAGCAGATAATCTGGATGCAGCGACGCCATGGCCTTGATCGGCCGCCCAGCGCTCTCAATCGTCCGCCATTTGCCACGCAACTTCATGATCGCGTCGTCTGTCGCGAGCACGTGCTTGGCCGCAGCCCCCCCGAGCACGAGCACCACATCAGGCCCGACCAGTTCGATTTGCCGGGCCAGGAACGGCGCACACGCGGCCA
This sequence comes from Hyphomicrobiales bacterium, assembly GCA_038218255.1. Taxonomy (GTDB): domain Bacteria; phylum Pseudomonadota; class Alphaproteobacteria; order Rhizobiales; family Hyphomicrobiaceae; genus JANXVY01. The sequence continues at coordinate 1,196 of JBBRKD010000384.1, forward strand.
CCTCCTGCGCGGTTGGCGCGCGGTTTCCCGGTGGCCGCCAATAGACGACGTTGGTAATGTGGACGTCCGCCTCACCAAGCGAAATCGCTGCCAGCATTTTATCGAGCAATTGCCCCGTAGCGCCAACGAACGGACGACCGGCGAGATCGTCATCCCGACCAGGGGCGTCCCCGATGACCATCAATCGCGCCCGTTCCGCGCCGCGAAATAGGCACAGATTTTTGGCCGTCGCCTTAAGACCACAGCCCTCGAACGCCTCCAGCGCCACCCTCAGCGCTGCGAGATCGCTTGCTACCACCGGCCCAACAGGCGTGTCCAAGGCCGGAGCCTTGGCAACGAACGACCGCACCGGTGGTGAGGGGGCCGCGCGCATTGGAGGCGGTGATCGCTGCTCGCGCGGCGCACAAATGCCTGCCCGCACGGGCCCTACCTGTCCTCCAACCGGTACTGGCCGCCGGTTGTCGTCGCCATCTGCGCGGCGCGCGGTCGCAGGCGTCGCAGCTTCTAGCACGGGCAGCTCAAACCCAGCCCCAGGGGCCTGATCGCCGCGCCGTCGCCAATCGGTCGGCACCGCATCGACAGCCGCCGTCACCCCCATCTCGCGATACCACGCAAGGAGAGATGCAAGCCGCCGGACCTCGTCGTGCGTATGAGCCATCGATGACAGTTTACCGCGCTTGACGCCCAAACGTCACGCGACCTAACTGCCTAAGGCACATCGTTCAGCATTGAACCGGTCTCGCGCCGGGTCGCGCCTGAGCGCGCTGACCCGATTAACAGCCCTGGACCGACACGAGGGAAGACACCGACATGGCACTCAACGCAGCCACCCTGCCCGAGCGCGACGCGATGGATTTCGATGTGGTGATCGTCGGCGCCGGGCCATCCGGCCTGTCGGCAGCCATCCGGCTGAAGCAGCTTGCGCAAGCCGCTGGGCGCGAGCTTTCGGTCGTCGTCTTGGAGAAGGGCTCCGAAGTCGGCGCACATATTCTCTCAGGCGCCGTCATAGATCCGATCGGCCTCAACACCCTGCTACCCGACTGGAAGGCGCGCGGGGCCCCCGTCGAGACCGAAGTGACAGCCGACAAGTTCCTCTATCTGGGTCCCGCTGGCGACATCACGCTGCCGAACTTTCTCATGCCGCCGCTGATGAGCAACCACGGCAATTACATCGTGAGCCTTGGCGCGTTGACGAAGTGGCTCGGCGAAGTCGCAGCCGACATGGGCGTCGAGATCTATCCAGGCTTTGCCGCCAGCGAAACGCTCTTCAACGACGATGGCGCGGTTGCGGGCGTCGCAACGGGCGACATGGGGCTCGACCACGAGGGCCACATGAAGGACAGCTTCGTCCGTGGCATGGAATTGCGCGGCAAGTACACGCTGTTTGCCGAAGGCGCGCGCGGCTCACTCACCAAGCAGCTCGTCAAGTTGTTCAGCCTTGACGCTGGATGTGAGCCCCAGAAATACGGCATCGGCCTGAAGGAACTCTGGCAAGTCGCCCCCGACAAGCATCGCAAGGGCCTCGTCCAGCATTCGTTCGGCTGGCCGCTCGACAACGCCACGGGCGGTGGCTCGTTCCTCTATCACTACGGCGACAACCTCGTGTCCGTCGGCTTCGTCCTCCACCTCAATTATCGCAATCCCTATCTCTCGCCCTACGACGAATTCCAGCGCTTCAAGACGCACCCGGCGATCGCCCCGGTGTTCGAAGGTGGCAAGCGCATTGGCTACGGCGCGCGTGCCATCACCGAAGGCGGATGGCAGTCCCTGCCCAAGCTCGCGTTCCCCGGCGGGGCCTTGCTCGGCTGCGCGGCTGGCATGGTCAACGTGCCCCGCATCAAGGGCAGTCACAACGCCATGCTGTCGGGGATCGCGG
>JBBRKD010000385.1:0-3071 GCA_038218255.1 Hyphomicrobiales bacterium
CCCAGGGACGCACGACGTTGCAGTCGATCGCAAACGACAACGGCACGTCCCAGGTGCAATACTGGGACACGACCAACGCCCAGCCCTGGTCAACGGCCGTCCTGTTCTACAACGCCTCTGGCACCCTGACGCGCACGACCGGTGTCTACGACAACGGAACCACGTTCTCGGTTTGATAGCGCGGCCATCTGCGCGGGCAGCGGCCCGCTGGGAGCGACTGGGCCATCGTCTGATGGGCCCGCTCCCCTCCACAGATGACCCTCAACATGCGTGCCGCGACTGGTCACGGGTGCTGCGGCGCACTATATTCATCGCATGCATGATCTCGCCCCGCGTCCTGGCCCCCCCTCTGGCCAAACGACCACAACCGCAGTGACGACACAGCCCTCGATCGCCATCGCGCTTGGCGGCGGCGGCGTGCGCGGCCTTGCCCATATCCCGATGCTCGAAGTGCTCGATGAACGCGGTATCCGCCCTAAGCTCATTGCGGGCACGTCCATTGGGGCGATTATTGGGGCAGCCTACGCGTCCGGCATCCCCGCACGCGCCATCCGCGCGCACGCCGAAGCCGTGCTGGCCAACCGGTTCGATCTCGTCCGCCAAGTGTTTTCGGCGCGCGCCACGCCGATCCAGCGCGTGATGAGCCTCATTCAGCTCAAATCCGCCGTGCTGCGTCCCGACGTGCTCCTCGCGCTCGTGATGCCGCCCCGGCTCGCGCGCGATTTTGCCGATCTCGAGATCCCGCTCCAGATCGTCACGACGGATATCCAGTCCTACAAGCCGCTGGTGTTCAGCTCAGGCCCGCTCGTACCAGCCATTGCAGCCAGCATGGCGCTCCCCGCGCTGTTCACGCCAGTGGCCCACCAGGGGCGATTGCTGCTCGACGGCGGGCTCGTCAATCCGCTCCCCTTTGATCTGCTGGAGGGGGCAGCCGACATCACGGTTGCGATCGACGTCAGCGGCACCGCGATGATCCCCGACATCGACAAAGCCCCAACCGTGATGGAAGCGCTGGTGATCTCGTCGCAAATCCTCCAGCACTCGATCGTGCGTGAAAAACTCAAGGTGTCGCAGCCCGATATCTATATCGATATGCCAGTCAGCGGGTTCGGCATTCTCGACCTGCACAAGTTCCGCGAGATCATGGCCGCCGCCGAGCCCGCTAAAGATCTCTTCCGCCGCCAGCTCGATTTGGTGATGGGGTCGCAGACGGTAAAGTCGTTGCCGGGGCGCACATAATAGACATGACACCATGCACCAAGAAATGCGCGTTTTTTACCCAACGACTGACCTCATATTTATTTCATCATCCCGGCGTAGGCCGGGACCCAAGCACGGCTCCATTTGTGGCGTTCCGTTTGACCCATCTCAACGTTGATGGGGTACCGGCCATCGCCTGGATGACCTTAGGCTTGGGAACTCAGCACTAGACGCCAAACTATCGCCGCTCGGCGAAGAACGCGCGCAAAAGCCGGGCCGATTCCACCTCGCCAAGTCCATCATAGACGTCGGGCACATGATGGCAGGTCGCATGCTGGAACACCCGCGCCCCGTGCGCAACCCCGCCGCTCTTGGGATCGCCCGCCCCGTAGTACAGTCGCCGGATCCGCGCGAGCGAGATCGCCGCCGCACACATCGCACACGGCTCCAGCGTCACATAAAGATCGAACCCCGGCAGCCGCTCCGAGCCCATTTTCTGGCAGGCGTCTCGGATCACCAGCACCTCCGCATGCGCGGTCGGGTCGGACAACTCCCGCGTCCGGTTGCCCGCTTCGCAAATCACCCGGCCCTCGGTGTCGAGCAACACGGCCCCCACGGGCACCTCGCCGCGCGCAGCAGCCGCCGCGGCCTGCGCGAGGGCCAAGTCCATCGGGCTGGGCGATTTGGAAGTGGGCATGGCAAAAAGCCCGAAAAACTGCAAGGGGTGACGCACCGCGCCCTTCCCATATGACCTCAAATGCGCAAACAAAGTCCATGAGCAAACCGACAGGCCGACCAGGCCCCCCCACATCGAAGCCACCGCGTGCCAACGCCAAACCCGGCAAGCCCGGCGCGTACAGCCAGCGGTTGATCTCCAAGGCGACCGCTGGCGTCCGACCCGCCAAAGCTGGCGGCACCGGTCAGCGGCCGCAGCGCGGCGCGGCTGCCCCAGCTCCTGAGAGCAAAACGCGCGAGGCACGCGCACGGGGTGGAAAACCCGGCTTCGTCGTGCGCGACGTCCGCCGTGGCGATCGCCTCGACCGCAACGGCGACCGGGCAGTTGAGCGCGCAGCCGAGCGCAAGCGCGAAAAGAATGCCGACGCGCCACAAAGGGGCAGCAAACCCGCGCGCAGTGACCGTCCGTCGAACCGCGACCAGTTGATGTCGGAGCGCGAGGCCCAGCGGCTGCACCGCCTCAAGCCATCAGCGCCGGCTAGCGCGCGCCCGCCGCGCGTGCGCGTCCCAACCGGCCCGGTCGAAGCAGATACATCGGGCAGCCCGCTCGAACCCATGCGCATTGCCAAAGCCGTCGCCCGCGCCGGTCTGTGTTCCCGCCGCGATGCCGAACGCTGGATCGCAGAGGGCCGCGTCGTCGTCAACGGCCGCACGCTGTCAACGCCAGCGCTAGACGTCGGCCCGACCGACCGCATCCTGGTCGACGGCGCACCATTGCCGGCCGCCGAGCCCGCCCAGGTCTGGCGATATTATAAGCCGCGCGGGCTCGTCACCACGCACGCCGACCCCGAAGGCCGCCCGACGGTGTTCGACAATCTGCCCGCAGACCTGCCGCGCGTCGTCTCCATCGGGCGGCTGGATTTCAACACCGAAGGCCTGTTGCTGCTGACAAACGACGGCGCACTCGCTCGCCATCTGGAATTGCCCGCCACCGGCTGGCTGCGCCGTTATCGTGTGCGCGCCCACGGCCGGGTCAGCCAATCCGACCTCGACGGCCTCAAAGACGGCGTGACCATCGACGGCGTCAGCTATGGCGGGATCGAGGCTAAGATCGATAGCGTACAGTCTGGCAACATGTGGCTCACAATCGGCCTGCGCGAGGGCAAGAACCGCGAGGTGCGCCGCATTCTGGGCTC
>JBBRKD010000386.1:0-3070 GCA_038218255.1 Hyphomicrobiales bacterium
AAAAACTCGCCGCCTACGTGAAAACCTCGTTCGACGCCGTCATGCTTTCGACGCTCGGCCAGAACGCGATCCAATATGTGAGCAAGGCGTCGACCGCGCTCGTTTTGTATTTCGGCGCGCTGGCCGTCATCAACAACGAACTGACGGTCGGTGGGCTCGTTGCTTTCAACATGATGATGGGGCAAGCGACGCAGCCCATTCTCCGGTTGTCGCAGCTCTGGCAGGATTTCCAGCAGGTCCAGATTTCGGTCGAGCGGTTGGGCGACATCTTGAATGCGCCAGCCGAAAGCCGACAACTGTCGAACGCGGCCCTCCCACCGGCCAAGGGTGCGATCCGTTTCGATGGGATCGATTTCCGTTATGTGGCCAACGGACCGGAAGTCCTCAAAGGCATTTCGCTTAACATTCTCGAGGGCCAAGTCATCGGCATTGTGGGGCCGTCGGGCTCCGGCAAGTCGACGCTGACCAAGCTCGTGCAACGGCTCTACCGGCCTGAGCGGGGGCAAATCCTGATCGACGGCATTGATATTTCGCAGGTCGATACCGCTTGGCTCCGGCGTCAGATCGGCGTCGTGCTGCAAGAAAATCTGCTCTTCAACCGCACGATCCACGACAACATCGCACTCGCCAATCCTGGGTTGCCGCGCACGCACGTGATCGCCGCCGCCCGCCTTGCCGGCGCAGATGAGTTCATTACCAAGATGCCGCTTGGCTATGACACGATGATCGAGGAGCGGGGCGCCAACCTGTCTGGCGGCCAGCGCCAACGCATCGCCATCGCGCGCGCCCTCGTGACGCGCCCGCGCATTCTCATTCTCGACGAAGCAACGAGCGCGCTCGACTATGAGAGCGAACGCATCATCCAATCGAACATGCGCGACATCACTAAGGGGCGGACCGTGATCATCATCGCGCACCGGTTGGCTGCCGTGCGCAACTGCCAGCGCATCATCGCCATCAAGGATGGCATGATTGTCGAAGACGGCTCGCATGCGACGCTCCTGCAAAAGCCAGATGGCGTTTATGCCAAGCTGTGGCGGATGCAGTCTGAACCGTTGGAAGGCTGACACGGCGATGTTTGACCTGACCCTACAATCTGCGCCCCTGACCGCGCTGGTCGCGTTTGGCATCCTCGCGTCTCTGCTTCTCGCCGTGACGGCCGTTTATCGGCGGCTTTATGCGCCAGCTGATGTTGGCCTATCGGCTGGGACTAAGCCCGCGACGTCGCGGGCACCGTCGCGGGCGGCTTCCATGCCCGGCGATCTGACCCGCGACTTTTCCCCCAAAGACCGCGAATTTCTGCCCGCCGCTCTGGAGATCGTCGAGACGCCGGCCTCGCCTGTTCGTATTGCGGGCATCTGGCTGATCGGGGCGGCGTTTGTCTGCGCTTTGGCGTGGTCGTATTTCGGCAAGCTCGATATCCATGCGGTGGCCCAGGGCCGCATCCAGCCGTCGGGCCGATCAAAACCGATCCAACCGGTGGAACCGGGGCGGGTCGTTGCGATCATGGTCCAGAACGGGAGCATCGTTGCTGCCACCGATATTCTGATCGAACTCGATCCGACAGATTCTGGGGCCGACCGCGAGGCGCAACGGCGCGAGTTGGAAGCAGGACGGGCCGAAGCCGAGCGGCGGCAGGTCGCCATCGAAATTGCGACCGACCCGGCGCGGACACTCATGCCGCGCAACGTCGCCTTTTCAAGCACGGTCGGGCCCGCCCTCCGACGCCGGGAAACCGATGTGTTGTCGGGCGAGATCGGGCAGCTGCGGTCGGCGCGCGCGAGCCAACAGGCGCTGCTCGCCGAAAAGTCTGCCATGCGCGCGCGCCTCACCGCCAGCATCAAGTCGCGCGAAAAAGTCATCGCTCTTGCCAAAGAGCGCGTTGAAATGCGGGCGACGCTGAACGACCGCGGTTCACTATCGCGCGCCCTCGTGATCGAAGTGCTCTCCCAGTATGAAACCCAGGTGACGACGCAGATTTCCGAGCAGGGACAGCTCACAGAGACGGAAGCCGCAATCCGCACCGTCGAGACCAAAATCGACGAGATCCTCAGCCAGTTTGTCGCCGACCAATCGCAGAAAATGGCGGAAGCCCAGCGCAAGGCCGACCGTATCGCGCAGGAACTCGTTAAGGCCACGGCGAAAAACGAGCACACCACGATCCGGTCACCCATCGCTGGAACCGTGCAGCAACTTGGCGTTTCGACCATCGGGCAAGTGGTTGGCGGTGGGCAGACCCTCATGACTATTGTTCCAGCCGACGGCGCGATCGAAATCGAAGCCATGGTGATCAACCAGGACATCGGCTTTGTCGAAACCGGGCAGGACGCCGTGATCAAGATCGAAGCGTTCCCGTTCACGCGGTACGGCACGATCAACGGTAAAGTCGTGCGTGTTTCTCGCGATGCGGTCGATGAGCGTGAGGCGCAGGGGATGGCTGATCCCATGACGTCATCGCGACCGAGCGGCGCGCAGTCGGCGGGCGCAACCTCGTCGCGGAGCCAGAACCTCGTGTTTCCGGCCACCGTGCGTCTGGAGAAGCGTACGATTTTGGTGGAGGGGAAGGAAATCCCGCTGTCACCCGGCATGGCTGTGACGGTTGAAATCCTCACCGGTCACCGCCGCGCCATCGACTACGTGCTGTCGCCGCTGCGCGAAATCACTTCGTCGAGCGGCCGGGAACGATAGGGGGCTGCAAACGCCTCGCCGTGAAGCGCCGTCAGGATCGCATCCAGTCCGTCGGTGAGGGCTGCTGGTCCAGGCTGGAGGATCAGCGGCGATTTGATTTCGACGATGTGGTCGCGCCGGACTGCCGTGATGGCCGCCCAACCTGGCCGCGCCTTGATCCTACCCGGCACCACTTTCTTTCCGCACCACGAGGCCAAAATGACATCCGGGTTTGCCGCAATAATCTCCTGATGGGTGACGAACCGGTCCTTGGCGGCCGCGTTGCGGCTCAGCGTCTTGAAACAATCCCTGCCGCCGGCGATTTCGACCAATTCGCTCACCCAGCCGATGCCACTGATCATCGGCTCGTCCCATTCTTCGAAATAGACATTCTGCAGGGGTT
>JBBRKD010000387.1:0-3062 GCA_038218255.1 Hyphomicrobiales bacterium
TGAGCCCCGACATCCAGCACCAGATCGCCCTCGCCATCAAAGCCAACGGTGACGGGGCGCATCAAGTTCACGACATCCGCACGCGGCATGCGGGCCGCGCGACCTTTATCGAGTTCCATCTCGTCGTGCCTGGCAACATGACGGTGCGCGAGAGCCACGCCATCTGTGACCGCCTGGAAGACGCCCTCGAAGGCGCCATCCCCGGTGCCGACGTGACAATCCACGTCGAGCCAGATCACAAGGCGAAAGACGAAGGCGCGGTCGAAATTTGATCACCCTGCCACAACTCAGGACAGAGCGATTTCCCACAGATTGACAATCGCAGGTGGGACCGGCACAGAGCCTCAGCCAGCGCGTGATGTGCTCCGCAGCGACGCCCACGACGCCCACGACGCCCAACCATTGGCGAAAGACTTGCAGGGCTCCTAGATGAACGACGCGTCCGTCGAATTGTCCTACCTGCTCAGGCGTGTCTCAGAACGAGACACTGCCGCACTCGCGAGCCTTTATCAGGCGACCTCGCCGAAACTCTACGGCATCCTTTTGCGTATTCTCAAAAGACGCGACATTGCCGACGAGGTTCTGCAAGAGGTTTTTATCAAGGTATGGGAACGGGCCGCAGATTTCAGCCCAGAACGCGGATCAGCCATCGGCTGGATGGCAGCGATTGCCCGCAACCGCGCGCTGGACGAAATTCGTCGGATCAAGCCGGCAAGTGCCGACATCTCGGACGAAACGCTGCAACTGCGCGACCCTGCCATGCTCGCGTCGGAGGCTGTCGTGCGCGATGAAGATTATCGCCGAATGGAATACTGCCTGCGCGCGCTCGACGGCGACAAGCAATCGATCGTACGGCTGGCCTATCTCGAAGGCTGGTCGCGCGAGGAACTCGCTCAAAAATTCGGCGCCCCCGTCGCCACCATTAAGACTTGGCTCCACCGCAGCCTGAAACAGCTCAAGGACTGCCTCAGCACATGACCGAGGACAGCGACATCGATCTGCTAGCTGGCGAGTACGTTCTTGGAACGCTCGAACCGTCGATGCGCGCCATCGTTGCGCTGCGTAGGCCCGACGATGCCGCACTCGATGCCGCCATCGTCGCGTGGGAACGCCGTCTCGCGCCGCTCAATACCCTCACGGCGTCGGTCCAGCCTCCGGCTGGGTTATATGAGAAAATCGAACAGCGATTGAAGAAGCTGCCGAAAGCGCGCCGCGCGCCGCTCATCGCCTCGACCGCCAACGTGATCAAGCTCGAGCGCCGCGTCGACCTCTGGCAAAAGGTGGCGGCCGTCACGTCCGCCATGGCAGCTGCACTGTTGTTGGCCAACGGGCTTGGCCCGCTGTCGGCTCCAGCCGTCGCGCCCGCTGACACCTACGTGGCCGTATTCCAAAAGGACGACAAGCAGCCAGCCTTCCTGATGACAATCGACCTGAAGTCGCGCGCAGTCACCGTGCGTCCCGTAACCGCCGATCGTCAGGCTGGCAAGACCTACCAGCTCTGGATCAAGCACGACACGCTTGGACCCAACCCGATTTCGCTCGCAGTCCTCGATGATATTGCAGCACCAACCAAGGCGACGCTCCAGAACTACGAGCGAACCTTGCTTCAAAAAGCGACGTTCGGCATCAGCCTTGAACCCGCAGGCGGTTCTCCCACCGGAAAGCCGACCGGCCCCGCCGCCCACGGCACGCTTCTGCCAGCAGCGCCTTAGCGCTTTTTTGGGCGTTCACGCTGGCTGGCCGGTGCGCGGTGAGGACCACCCTAGGTCGGCTGCTGGGTGACACCTGGAACAATCGCGGGCAAACGGCTCAAAACTGTGGGATTAACGGTAGCCCGTGGTTCGCCGCCGCGTCGTCCGCGCACCTCCCGCATCGGGCAAATCCCCGCAGCGTTGCCCAGCGCAGCTGTTGGCATGGTACGTGAAGACCGAAACGAAACGACCCGTTCGGACCCGATCGATGCTCCTGCGCCAAACCGTCTTGTATCTGCCAGCCCAGATACTCGGGCCCATCTTCCAGTTGATCTCGGTTTTCGCGTGGACGCACTTTTTGTCGCCCGCCGAGATGGGCACGTTTGCGCTCGTGAGCGCGACGCAAGAACTCGCGTTCACGCTGTCTCTCAGCTGGTTCTCGTTCTACATCGTCCGCTATCTTGATGCCGACGCCGATCCTGCCGACCGCGCGCGCTTTTATGCCACCGAAAGTTTGGTTCTGGTGGCCGCGAGCGTGTTGATGACGCTGGCGTTTATCTTTGTGCCGATCGGCGGCGGCGTCACCTTAAGCGGCGGCCTCCTGATTGCAGCCATCGCCTTCGCCGTCACCCGCGCGCTCGTGTCGTATCTGGCCGATCGCGCCCGCACCCAGCAAGATGCGCTCGCCTACACCGTTCTCCAAACCGTCGGCCCTGTCGGTGGTTTTTTCGCAGGGCTGATCCTGGTGCTCGTGCTGCCCCCATCGGCAGCCCTGGTGCTGACCGGATATACCCTTGCCCAAGTCGCCTCCTTAGCTTTTGCCGCACGCCGTCTCGCCTTCCGTTGGGCACCATCGCAGGCAAGCCGCACCATCGTTCAAAGTGCCCTGACCTACGGATTTCCGTTGCTGGTCGGCGGTATTTTGGTCTGGATCGCGTCAAACGGCGTGCGTTATCTCATCGAATGGAAAGACGGCATCGCAGCCGTTGGCCTCGTGACCGTCGGCTGGGCGCTCGGCCTGAGAGCCGCCCAGTTCGCCTCGATGCTGACGACCGCCGCAGCCTTCCCGTTGGCCGTCAAACGCGCCCGCGAAAGCGGAATGGCTGCAGGCCAGGCCCAATTGCTCGACAACGGCGTCCTCCTTCTCGCCGTGCTCGCACCAGCCATTGCAGGGCTCTATGTGATTGGCCAACCCTTGATCACGCTCATCATCGCCGCCGAATATCGCGCGATCACAACCGCTGTGTTGCCGATGGCGCTCGCCACTGGTGCGCTCCGCGCCGTGCGGGTGCATTTCACCAACCAGGTGTTTCTCCTCCATGAAGCCCCACGTCTCGTCGTCGCCAATGACGGGCTTGATGCGGCGCTGAC
>JBBRKD010000388.1:0-3047 GCA_038218255.1 Hyphomicrobiales bacterium
GCTCGGTCCCGGCGAAGACGCGCAGGTTGCGCAACTGCGCACGACCCAGCGGACCGCGCGGGATCATCCGCTCGATCGCCTTTTCGATGATCCGCTCCGGGAAACGACCCTCGAGGATCTTGCCCGCTGCGACACCCTTGATGCCGCCGGCATAGCCGGTGTGGCGGTAATAGATCTTGTCCTTGAGCTTGTTGCCCGTGAACCGAACCTTGTCAGCGTTGATCACGATGACATTGTCACCGCAATCGACGTGCGGGGTGAAGCTCGGCTTGTGCTTGCCGCGCAGGATGTTCGCGATGATCGACGCCATACGGCCGACGACCAGACCGTCGGCATCGACGATGATCCACTTCTTTACCACCTCAGCCGGCAACGCCGGCTTGGTGGTCTTCATCAGCGCCTTCATGGGGCTTGTGACCTTCTATGCTAAAACGACAGGTGCCGCCCCAAGGGACGGCACCGATGGCGGCGTAATGCTGCGAGGCGGCATGGAAGTCAAGCAATTGGCGGGTTTCGTGACGGGTAACAAGGTACCGCTGGGCTCTACGGTAGCAGTTGCAGCGTCAGGATGGTCTCGATCTGCGCGGCGTGGACCGTCGCGCCGTCGCGCAATCGTGTCTCGGAGACATCCTGCGCATCGCGCAGCAGCCCGGTTGCGGCGTCGATGCGACGGGTCATGCTGATCGTGGCGGTGGGCAGATGCGCTGGTGTTGCGACGTCGTGGCCATGCGTTTCGGGCGCAGCGTGGGCATCGACTCCGCCGGATGCCTCGACCTCGATCGTGATGATCCCGCCTGCGCTGCGCGTCGTCTCGATCCCGCTTAGCGCGGTGCCCGGCGCAAGCGGTGGGCGGCTGGGGACGGTCACCGCGCGCTGGCCCAGGGTGCGATCGGCTGTGGGACCAGCAATGACAGGGGTCAGAATCGAACGCAACATCGCGGCCTTGCGCTCTGGCGGCAGGGTGCGCAGCGGGCTGGCGAGGACGCGCGCATCACCGCTGCGCACGCGCCGGGCGCTGATCCGTTCGATCGCGTCGGCGATCAGCGCGATCGCGGTGTCGGCATCGGCGACGTCAACGATCGCGCCGCTGGCGTCGACCCGATAGCGGATCGGGCGGTGAAGCAAGGCGCCCGTCGCCGCGCGGAACATCGCCCCAACCTCGTCACCGGCCCGGTCATCGATCGTGTCGAGCGTAACCGTTACGACATACCCGGTGTCGGTCTTGTGGAACACGACAGTGCGGCTGGCTTGGAAGCGCCGCGCGACGCCGTCCGCGGTACGGGTTTCAACGGTGTCGTAACGGTAGGGCCGATCCTCGACCGGGCGAAATTCCGCTGCCGCTGCGTTTGACCACAGCAGCGCGAACAGCCCAAGCCCGGCGCGAATCACGCGGTGCGGCGGCTCGCCGCATGCGCCGCTGCGGTCGCGGCGATCAGCGTGAGCGCGGCATTGGCCTGATGCGCGACGGCGACGACGATTTCGACACCGCTCAGCAAGGTTGCGATGCCGAGGAGGATCTGGAAGCCGACCAGCGCGATGACGGCCCAGCCGATGCGCGGCGCGCCGGCCCGGATCGCCGTGATGCCCAGCCAGACGATCCCCGCCGCCGCGACAAAGGCGAGCCAGCGGTGGATGAATTGCACCGCCACCGGATTATCGACCGCATTGCGCCATAGCGGATCGGTCATCGGTGTCGCTGCCGGGAAGATTTCGTCGCCCATCAGCGGCCAGCTCGAAAAGGCATAGCCCGCATCGAGCCCGGCGGTGAACGCGCCGAACATTATCTGCGCGAAGAGCAGGAGCAGCGCCGCGCCTGCAAAAGCGCGCAGCCGCGCCGGGTTGGCGAGCCGGTTGGCGGCAAGATCGCGCAAATCGAGCGCGGTCCATACCGTGCCGGCGAGCAAGGTGAGCGCGGTGACAAGGTGGACGGCCAAGCGGACGTGGCTGACATCGGTGCGCTTGGCGAGGCCGGACGACACCATCCACCAGCCGATCGCGCCCTGGAAACACACCAAGGCGACGAGCGCGAACAGCCGCAGGACATAGCCGCGCGGAATCCGCCCCGCCGCCCAGAAGGCAAGCAACGGCAACAAATAGGCCGCACCGACGACGCGACCGAGCAAGCGGTGGACATATTCCCAGAAGAAAATCGCCTGGAACCCAGCCATCGTCATGCCACGGTTGAGCTGTTGATATTCCGGGATTTTCTTGTAATTGTCGAACTCGACCTGCCACTGCGCACCAGTGAGCGGCGGAATGATCCCGCTGATCGGTTTCCACTGCGTGATCGACAGTCCCGATTCGGTCAGCCGCGTGATGCCGCCGATGACGACCATCGCGACGACGAGCGCGGCGACGAAAAACAGCCAATTCGACAGCGTGCGCGGCCGGAGGCGGGTGGGGAGGGTGGATGCCTGGAGCATGAACTCGCCTTACGCTTCCGGAAGGTCCGCGTCGATTGAGGATTTAGGCGGTATAGGTGCAATTGTTGGGGGGTGATGGCGGGGAGTGGGTGGACAGCGTGCAACGAGATATAAGGCACACATGAACCGCTATCCTAAGATCAAACTTTCGTACCTGCGCGACGTCGGATGGAAGCTATGGGACCCGATCGGCTTGGGATTGGCAGGAGAGGGTTGGCCGGAAGATTGCGCCGACGAATACGACCGTTACCTACTCCACGTCGTCGGCATGTTGCATCAGGGAAAATCCTCTGGGGAAGCGGTATACTATCTCGACTGGGTAAGAGCCGAGCACATGGGCATGGGGCCGTCCACGGCTGTCGCGCGTCAGGCGTGTGTCGCGACGGTTCAAGCCATCACTGCCTATCTGGAGACGTTGCCGGACAGCCCACTCAGCGTCCGCTAACAGGGCGATATTGCATAGGGAGATATCGCACAGGGCGCATCGTCAGCCCAGCACGAGGCCGGGGTGACGACGTGAGCGGCCCAGTCCGCCCCACAAGTTCCACAAAAACCGCAAGATGATATGTTGTAACTTGTCGCTCGCCGTGCCACATGGCGGCCAGCATGACGACTCTCGCTTAC
>JBBRKD010000389.1:0-3034 GCA_038218255.1 Hyphomicrobiales bacterium
CTCCGATACCTCATCGTGCGCACTGCCCCAGGTTTTTCCAGCCTCGCGGATGATGACGGCCATCAGGCGAACCCTGTCACGCTGCATGAGGTCGGCCGCCCGCTCAAGCATCGCTGCGCGCTCCTCGGCTCCTGTGCAATCAAAAGCATGCGCACAGGCCGCAGCGCTGGTGATCGCGGCCTCGATCTCAGCCTCGGTGACGCGTTCAACCGTGCCGATGCGTTCGCGGCGGTCGTGGGGACAGCGCACAAGAGCTGCGTCAGCGCTGCCCACGCGGCCGACGCCATCGACGATGGGGCCGGCCGCAAACGCCCCCGCCAGATGCTCGGCGATCTCGGTTGCAACGTCGCCGCGCACGCTGCTTTGAGAGAGAGCAAGACCCATGCTCGCCTTGCGCGGCGCCACAATGTCGATGGGCTTTGGGATCGCACTTGCCCGGACGCGATGTTCGCCCATCCGTTCGCGTTCGATACTCTCGACGGGATCACGCACGAGATCGCCAACCAGCACGTCTTCGTCCGATAGCTTATGAACAAACGACGTGTTCGCGCCATTCTCAAGCAGGCGGCGCACCAGATAGGCGACGAGATCGACACGCGTTCCAACGGGGGCATAAATCCGGCACGGCGCATTCAGCAAGCCACCACCCATCACCTCGTCAAACAGCGTTTCGCCCATGCCATGCAGCCGCTGGAATTCATACGCGCCATGGCCACCGGCAACGTTCGCCGACGCAAGGCTGTGGGCATTGTGGGTTGCAAACTGGGGATAGAATGCGAGCGGGTCGGACAGCAGAAAGCGCACGCATGCCAGATAGCTCACGTCCGTGTGCATCTTGCGCGTAAAGACGGGATAATCGGATAGCCCGGCTTCCTGCGCACGCTTGATTTCGCTGTCCCAATAGGCCCCCTTCACGAGCCGGACGGGGATACGTTTGCCCGACGTTTCGGCCAGCCTGCGGACCCAGCGCAACGCCGGGATCGCGCGCTTTCCATAAGCCTGCACGGCGAGCCCCAGCCCTGGCCAGCCAGCGAGCGCCGCATCGGCAAATGTCGCAGCAAATAGTCGCAAGGTTGGTTCGAGCCGATCCTGCTCCTCGGTGTCGAAGGTGACCGGGATGTCACGCGCCCGCGCTGCCCGGACCAGCGTTAGGAGGCGGGGCAACAATTCGGCCTGAAGGCGGATGTCCTTGCCGGGTTCAAACCGGGGGTGGAGCGCCGACAGTTTGATCGAGACTGAAGGGCGCGCCATCAGCGCGTCGGGATGGACGGACGTCAGCGGACCGCTCGCCGCACCCAGCGCCTCGATCGCTGCCTGATAGCGCTCAAAATAGCCCTCGGCATCGCGCGCGGTGCGTGCAGCTTCCCCTAACATGTCGTAGGAAAACCGATAGCCCTTGGCCTCCATCGGGCGGGCGCGCGCCATCGCCTCGGCCATCGTCGCGCCCAGCACGAACTGATCGCCGAGCAGCCGGACGGCGTGCCGCACCGCCTGCCGGATGACCGGCTCACCAGACCGGGCCACGAGGCGCTTCAGCGCCGAGACCGGGTTGGCCCGCGTGTCGTCGCGGTGCTTGACGAGGCGGCCAGTCAGCATGAGGCCCCACGTCGACGCATTGACCCACAGGCTTTCCGAGTGCCCCTGATGGCGGTCCCAATGACCACCGGAAATCTTTTCGGCAATGAGTTGATCAGCGGTCGCAGCGTCAGGAATGCGCAGCAGGCTTTCAGCGAGGCACAAGAGGATGACGCCCTCGTCGCTTGAGAGCCCATACTCCTTCAAAAAGGCATCAATGCCAGCTCGTTTTGCAGTCTTCGCGCGCGCTCCGACAACGATCCGGCGCGCAAGTTCGCTGGCCCGTTCGCGCTCATCGGCTGTGAACACCGCCCGTTCAACAAGCCCAGACACAAGCCGCGTCTCGTCCATCAGATGGTGGGCCGAAAGCTCATCCATCGGCGGCAGAACCGTCTGTCCACGACCTTTCTCAGGTGCGCCGAAAACAGGCTGGGCCGCCTTTGATTTCGAGCGGCTGATGGGCGAGGAACGGTCTGAGATCATGCAGTCCTCGACGGGGCCAATTGGGCTTGTGGTGGGGGCTTGTGGCAGGGGCCTGGGGCGGTGGCACACGCGACGCACGCGACAAAATCGGTGCCCAAGCGTAACAGATTCTTACCCCGCGTCGGCACCGTGCACCCAAAGCCTCACCGAACCACAGCAGGCCTTGCCACCCGCCGGTCATCGCAAGAGTATCAGCGTGTTGCAAAACGTCCCCGTACGGATAGGCTGTTTGTGACATCTTTGCTGGCAATCGCTCGCCACGCTTCACGACGGGATCGCCCATGCTGTCCGACGACATCTATCGCTCGCAACTGGCTGAAACCTTCGAAACCTTGAAGCGTGCCGCCGATCCCCTCCGCGACGTGGCCCATCTTGATGTGGCCCAGACCGCATCCTTCGCGCGCCTGTCCCTCATTCCGCGTGCGGTTGGCGCGTGCCCCGTTGAAATCATGCTGCGGGCCGACCAAGCCTACGACATCCAGATCGGCAGCGAATTCTACGAAGATTGCCCCATCGAGGGGTTTGCGGCTTTTCAGCCGCTCATCGCAGCCATCACGCGCGGCGATGTCGTCCAGCGGCGGCACCTTTCGGCTGCGACCGGCGCGGAGCGGTCGATCGAGACCATCGTCCAGCTCCAGGACGCAACGACCTGGCGGCGTGGCCACGTTCATGCCGGGGCATCTGCAATCGACGACGAGGCAACTGTCTGCGAGGACCGGCGGGTCCTGCCCTACCGCCGCAGCTAACGCAATTACGCGGTCAACCCTGGCAGGCGGCGGATGGCTGTGAGCGCACCACCCGTTCCCCTGATCCGCACCACCGCTTCCGGCAGCGGCTCGAATGAGACCGCCATGTGATGTGCGTTGGCATGGAGCAGCATGACTCCGTCGCTCATGATGCCGACATGGCCCTGCCAGAACAGCAGATCGCCGCGCTGCAAACCTTCAAGATCATCGGGAATGGGAACGTCCCTGCC
>JBBRKD010000390.1:0-3031 GCA_038218255.1 Hyphomicrobiales bacterium
CATGCCGAGCTGCAGCTGCGTCATCGGATAGGCGTCGTCGTAGCGGGCGGCGTAATCGTCGCCCAGGCTGAATCGCTCTTCGTCCGTCAGGAGTGCGAACGGGGCGGCCCGCGCCGCGGGGTATGCCGGAGCTGGCACGTCGGCCATCGCGTGCACGAGGTCGGCGATGGTCTGATGCTTGAACAGGTCCCGCACACTGAGTGGAATCGCGTGCGCGTTGGCACGCGCGACAATCCGTATCGACAGGATGGAGTCTCCTCCCAGTGCAAAAAAGTTGTCGAGGACGCCGACCCTCTCGAGCCGAAGCACGTCCTGCCAGATCTCGCACAGCCGAGCTTCGGCGTCGTTGCGCGGGGCGACGTAGGACTCGCGCTGCAGGTCCGCTGCGGCCGGCATCGGCAACGCCTTTTGATCTATCTTGCCGTTGCTCGTCAACGGCAGCGACGGCAGCACCACATAGACGGCAGGCCGCATGTAGTCGGGCAAATGCAGCGCCAGCGTCGCCCGACAACGTTCGATGACGGCGTTCACGTCGACTCCCGGGACGCGCGGCACGACATAGGCCACAAGGCGAGCATGCGAATCACCTTGCCATATGCGGGCCAGCACCACTGCCGCCCGCACGTCCGGACAGCGTACGAGGTGGTGCTCTATCTCTCCCAATTCGATGCGGAAGCCGCGGATCTTCACCTGCTGGTCGATCCGCCCCACGAACTCAAGCTCGCCTTGCGGCAGCCAACGCGCCAGATCACCGGTTCGATACAGACGTTCGCCTGGACGAAGCGGATCGTCGATGAAGCGCGAGGCCGTCAGCTCGGGCCGGTTCAGGTAGCCGCGCGACACACCCGCACCCCCCACGTACATTTCCCCGGTCACGCCAAGGGGCGAGAGGCGCTGGCGATCGTCGAGCACATAGAGCGTCAGGTCCGCCAGCGGCCGCCCGATCAGGCTTGCCCGTCCCTGCACGATATCGCTCTTGAACAGGCGTCGATACGTCACGTGTACCGTGGTTTCGGTGATGCCGTACATGTTGACCAGGACGGGGGAGGCGTCACCATGACGTTCGACCCAAGCGCTCAATTCGCCCAGTCCCAGGGCTTCGCCTCCGAAGACGATTACCCGCAGATCCAGCGGTTCACCGCGTGACGCGTCGACCTGGGCCAGGCGCACGAATGCCGTGGGCGTCTGGTTGAGCACCGTCACGCGATGCTGCCGCAGCAAGGAATGAAACTCGTCGGGCGAGCGCGCAATCCATTGCGGCACCACGACCAGTCGACCGCCGTAGGCCAAAGCCCCCCAGAGTTCCCATACCGAGAAATCGAACGCGTAGGAATGGAACAAGGTCCACACATCATCGGCGTCGAAGCCGAAGTCGGCATGGGTGGCGGACAACAAACGCTGCACTTGCCGGTGTTCGACAAGCACGCCCTTGGGTTTGCCAGTGGATCCCGAGGTATAGATGACGTAGGCCAGATGGGACGCATGCAGTCCGCTGAGGTCGCGGCCGGGATCGTGGCGCGGATATTCCCGAAGTTGCTCCGCCTCGGCGTCCAATTGCAGCCACGCCGCGCCGGTTGTCGGCAGCCGTCCCGCCACGGCAGAGTGGGTGACGAGCAGCGCGACCGCGCTGTCTTCCAGGATGTACGCGAGTCGCTCCGAAGGGCAGTCCGTGTCGATTGGAACGTAGGCTCCACGCGCTTTCAGTACCCCCAGAATCGCAACGACCATATCGAGCGAACGCTCAACGAACAGTCCGACCAGCACGTCGGGTCCGACGCCCTTTTCGACGAGACGGTGCGCCAATTGATTGGCCCGCTCGTTCAGGGCGCCATAAGTCAAGGTCACGCCGTCAAACACGACGGCGATGGCGTCGGGACGAAGCGCCGCCTGCCGTTCGAAAAGTTCATGGATGCACAGTGCTTCGCGATCGGCATGCTCGTGCCGCGGAGATTGGGGCACCAAGGCATTGGACATCGACAGCAGTTGCGCGCGCTCCGCGTCGCCCACCAGAGACAAGTCGCCGATGAGCTTTTCATCGCCGCTCGCCATGGCACGCAGCAAGCGACCAAACTGATCGCCGAAGCGCTCGATCGTGGCGCTATGGAAGAGCGCCGTGGCATATTCAATGTTGCAGGCGAGGCCGCCTTGTGTTTCCCGCAATGAAATAGTGATGTCGAACTTGCTGAACGCCCGGCCCTTGGCATACGGATCGGTGACTTCGACGCCCGCTAATTCAAGCGTCTGGGATGCCGGGTTCTGCCATGCGAACATGACCTGAAACAACGGGCTACGGGCCAGACTGCGCACCGGATGGGTGATCTCGACGACCTGCTCGAAGGGAAGGTCCTGATTCTGCTGGGCAGCCAGCGCGGATTCCCTCACGCGCCCGATCATTCGCCCCACCGTGGGTGTTTCACCAAGATCGAGGCGCAATGCCAGCGTATTGGCGCAAAGGCCGATCATTCCCTCGAACGCCGGTTCGACGCGATTGGCGGTCGTCGTGCCGACGATCAGATCCTGCTGCCCCGACAGGCGCGACAGGAAGATCGCCCAGCCGGTAAGAACGGTCATGTACAGCGTGGCGCGATGGCGCCGGGCTAGCGCCCTCAATTCGGCGGTCAGCGCCCCATCTAGCACCAGCGCAACGCAGGCGCCGGCATGATCCTGCTCCGAGGGTCGGGGGAAGTCGGTCGGAAGTTCCAGATGCATTGGCGCGTCGGCCAACGTGTCTTTCCAGAAGGTTGCTTGAGATTGCAGTCGCTCGTCGTCGAGCGATTCGCGCAGAAAACGAACGTAGTCTGAATACTGCGACTCGACCGGCGGAAGGGGATCGGGAACTCCCAGCACGAAGGCTTCATAGTACGCGCCGAGTTCACGCACGAGGTTATCCATCGACCACCCGTCAGAGACGATGTGATGCACGGTGACGAGCAGAGCGTACGTATCGACGCCGTGGTGGATCAGGCGTGCGCGAATGAGCGGCCCCCGCTCCAGGTCGAATGGATCGTTGGTCTCTTTCGCGATGAGGCGA
>JBBRKD010000391.1:0-3026 GCA_038218255.1 Hyphomicrobiales bacterium
TTGTGCAGATGGCGTCGCCGACCGCACCCACCAGCGCCGCTAAATCGATTGTTTCGGCCATGACCAGCTCCTCGCCACGTTGAACAAAAAAAGGGCGGCACCTGTGACAGCGCCGCCCAGAGAGTTTCACACAGAGGACAAGCGCAACTTAAACAGCCTTAGAGGTATGAAGCGCCTGGATCGTGTCTTTGCCATAGCCAAGCTCGGCCAGCACTTCGTCCGTGTGCTCACCCAGCAGCGGCGAACCCGTGATTTCGACCGTCATATCCGAGAACTTGATCGGCGAACCGACCGTCAGATACTTGCCGCGTTCCTTGTGATCGACTTCTGCGATCGTGCCGCTGGCGCGCAGCGAGGGATCGTTCGACAGTTCTTTCATCGTCAGCACCGGCGCGCACGGAATATCGAACTTGCGCAGGATGTCGACGGCCTCAAACTTCGTCTTGTCGGCAAGCCAGCCTTCGATGGTTGCAAAGATTTCCGTGATGTGGGGCTGGCGTGCGGGAGCTGTCATGTAGGCGGGATCGGTCTTCCATTCGGGCTTGCCGATGGCGTCGCAAATCGGCGCCCAGGCATGGCCTTGGATCGTGAAATAAATGTAAGCGTTCGGATCGGTTTCCCAGCCCTTGCACTTCAACACCCAGCCCGGCTGACCGCCGCCACCGGCATTGCCGCCGCGAGGGACGACATCGCTGAACGAGCCGTGGGGATACTGGGGATACTCTTCGAGGAAGCCAAGCTTATCCAGGCGCTGCTGATCGCGCAGCTTCACGCGGCAAAGGTTCAAAACGCTATCCTGCATCGAGACGGCAACTTTCTGGCCTTTGCCAGTCTTGTCGCGCGAACGCAGCGCCGTCAGAATGCCGATCGCGAGATGCATGCCCGTGTTGCTGTCGCCCAGAGCAGCCGCGCTGATCGTCGGCGGGCCGTCCCAGAAGCCGGTCGTGGAGGCCGAACCGCCAGCACACTGGGCGACGTTTTCATAGACCTTGAGGTCTTCGTAGTGGTGGCCGTCTGAAAAGCCCTTGACCGACGCCAGGATCATCTTGGGGTTCAATTCCATGATGCGTTCCCAGGTGAAGCCCATACGGTCGAGGGCACCTGGGCCGAAGTTCTCGACCATCACGTCGGAAACCTTGATCAGCTTTTCGAGCACTTCCTTGCCTTCCGGCTTCTTGGTGTCGAGCGTCAACGAACGCTTGTTGGAGTTCAGCATCGTGAAATAGAGCGCGTCCACGTCGGGGATGTCGCGCAGCTGCGAACGCGTCACATCGCCAGAACCTGGCCGTTCCACTTTGATCACGTCGGCGCCAAACCAGGCGAGCAACTGCGTGCAGGCCGGTCCCGCCTGGACGTGCGTGAAGTCGATGATCTTGATGCCTTCGAGTGCTTTGCTCATAGGTCGTCCCTGTCGAAGTTGGATGTCGTAAGAGGATGCTAAAATCAGGCGGCCGGTTTGGAGATCGCGCTCTGCGGATTGAGACTGCCGATGTTGCCGCTTTCCGTGCCAGCGGATGGATCGATGACCGCGTTGATGAGAGTTGGTCGGCCCGAATCCATCGCCACGTTGACGGCCTGGAACAACTCATCCGGCGTTGTGACGTTGACGCCGACACCGCCGAACGCTTCCATCATCTTGTCATAGCGCGCATTGTGGACAAACACCGTGGTCGCAACGTCGCTCCCGCCGGTGGGGTTGACGTCCGTGCCGCGATAGATGCCGTTGTTATTAAACACGACGATGCAGACCGGCAGGTTGTAGCGGCAGATCGTTTCGACTTCCATCCCCGAGAACCCGAACGCGCTGTCGCCTTCGACCGCGAGCACGGGCTTGCCGGTTTCGACGGCTGCCGCCACCGCAAACCCCATGCCGATCCCCATGATGCCCCAGGTGCCAACGTCGAGGCGCTTTCTGGGCTGATACATATCGATGATGCCGCGCGCGAGGTCGAGCGTGTTGGCCCCCTCGTTGACGAGAATTGCGTCGGGTCGGTTGGCGATGACGGTTTTCAGAACGCCGAGCGCGCCATGGAAGTCCATCGGCGTCGAGTTCTTGCGCAGCTTGGAAGCCATCTTCGCAAGGTTCTCGGTTTTCTTGGCGTTGATCTTGGCAACCCAGTCGGCGGGAGCAGCTGGCCAATCGCGGCCCATGCCTGCAAGCAGTGCCGACAGGCAACTGCCGATGTCGCCAACCAAGGGTGCCTTGATCTCAACGTTGCTGTCCATTTCCTTCGGCTCGATGTCGATCTGGATGAACTGCTTGGAGCCCGGCGCGCCCCAGGTCTTGCCCTTGCCGTGTGACAGCAGCCAGTTGAGCCGCGCGCCGACCAGCACGACCACGTCGGCTTCTGCCAGTGCCAGCGAACGAGCTGCACCTGCCGACTGGGGGTGGGTGTCCGGCAACAGGCCTTTGGCCATGCTCATCGGGACATAGGGAATGCCGCTGGTTTCGACCAACGCGCGAACCTCATCATCGGCCTGGGCGTAAGCTGCCCCCTTGCCGAGCACAATGAGCGGGCGCTTGGCCGTGCGCAGCAGATCGAGCGCGCGCTTGACGGCGGAGGGAGCTGGAATTTGGGCTGGCGCTGCGTCGATCACCTTGACGAGCGAGGCGGCGCCCTCCTTGGCATCCATCACCTGCGAGAACAGCTTGGCGGGCAGATCGAGATACACGCCGCCTGGACGGCCCGACACGGCAGCCCGGATCGCACGCGCAACGGCAATCCCGACGTCGGCTGCATGCAGCACGCGAAAGGCCGCCTTGCACAGCGGCTTTGCGATGGCCAATTGGTCCATCTCTTCATAGTCGCCCTGTTGCAGGTCGACGATTTCGCGCTCGGACGATCCGGAGATGAGGATCATGGGGAAGCAGTTGGTCGTGGCATTCGCGAGCGCCGTCAGGCCGTTGAGAAATCCTGGGGCCGAAACCGTGAGGCACACGCCCGGCTTCTTCGTGAGATAGCCAGCAATGGCCGCCGCGTTGCCCGCGTTCTGCTCATGGCGGAACGAAATCACCCGGATACCGG
>JBBRKD010000392.1:0-3020 GCA_038218255.1 Hyphomicrobiales bacterium
CTGGCGTTTCGGATGCGCGGCTGATCTTCAACTACCAGAAAGACCACTCGCCGCTGCGCAAGACGCCGACACTGGACGAGGTTGGTGGATCGGCGCTGTATCTGCTGTCGCCACTGTCGGGCGCGGTGACGGGGGAGATTCACTTCGTCGATTGCGGCTACTCGACCGTGTCGATGCCGACACTTCAAAGCCTCAAAGCGCTGGACAGCCAACCGGCGGACGCTGCGGAATAATTGACCGCGAGTGAATAAAGAGTTTTTCCGCCGCTGCGGAACTTGAGGCCCTCGCTAAGCGTTGCGAAGTTGAGTATTTGGGTGATTGCCCGCTAGCTCGTCTGATCTCCAACTCTCAAGAGGACGTCATGAAATCTACACTTCTGGCCGTAGCGCTCGGATTGGCTGCGCTGCCTATGCTGGCAAGCTCTGCGTCCGCGCATGGCTGTCATCGGGACGTCCAGGAAGGCCGTGCCGGCTGGCATCGCCACGTTGGCCGTGATTGCGAACGCGTCGAAGCCCGCAACCCGCGCGAATATCGCGAGCGTTATTACCGCGAGCGGCGTCCCCAGTGCGAAATCAAGTGCAAATACATTGGCCCGTTCAAGAACTGCGAAAAGGTTTGCTACTAGGCGATCGGTCACGCGGCGTGTGGCCCAAGCAGAGAAACTGAAGCTGGATGATCGGCGTTTTTGATTCAGGCCACGGAGGGCTGACGGTCCTCCGTGGCTTGATTGCGCGCTTTCCAAGCCGCGGGTTCATCTACCTCGGCGACCACGCCAACGTGCCATATGGCAACCGGCCATCTGATGAGATCGTCGATCTGACGCGGGTCGGCGTCGAACGGCTGTTCAACCGAGGCTGTCGGCTTGTGCTGCTCGGCTGCAACACGGCCACCGCTGTAGCTGCCCGTCGCTTACAACAGACCTGGCTCCCCACGTCGCCATGGCGGGGGACGCACAATGTGCTCGGGATTGTTGCGCCCACCGTTGAAGCGGCGACCCAGACGCCATGGGCTGTGACGTCGCCCCAGTATCCGCAAAAGTACAATACTGACGTGGTCGCGGTGTTTGGCACAACGCGTACGATCCAGTCTGGCGTGTATCCAGAGGAAATCCGCAAGCGCTGCCCCAAGGTCGAGGTCGTCCAGCAGGTTTGCGCGGGGCTTGCCGGGGCCATTGAAAACGAGGCACCGGAAGCGGAACTCGATGCGATGGTGCAGGCAGCCGTCGCCGGTGTTATGGCGCAAACGTCGGGTAGCCCGCCACATCGCGCGATCTTGGGGTGTACGCATTATCCGCTCGTCGAGCACCTCTTCCGTCGCCATCTGCCCCCCTTCACGCGGATGCTGTCCCAGCCGATGGTCGTCGCCGACAGCTTCGAAGACTATCTGGCGCGGCGTCCGGGTTACGTCGATGACGAGGGGCCAGCGTCCGTCACGCTGTTGACGACGGGCGATCCGGCGATTGTGACGCCGCACGCGCGTGTGTTCTGGCCCGACGCGCCGGCGTTTGCCGCTGCCTGACTGCCGATCTGATTTCAGCACTCATATTCGCCGCAGTAAGCCTTGATCAAGAGCTTGCGTATACCGTTCGACAAACGGGGAGCAGGCGACATGGTGAAAATTGCGTTAAGTACGCTGCGGCATCTGGGCTACGGCCTGCGGGCGCTATTTTTTATCGAGCCCCCCGCCAACCGGCCTCACGCGATCGGTCCTGAGCCTTTGCTGATTGTGCTGCTGGCGCTCGGGCTTGAGATTGGCAACGACGTTATCACGACGGGTCAGCCCACAACGCTTAAGGGCGTTGCGCTCAGTCTTGCAGGATTTGCCGCGCTCGTGGGTTGGTTGTTTTTGGTCGGTGTCCGCGCCCGCACGGGAGATGCAGCTCGCTTCCTTGCGACGCTCATCGCATCAGGGTTCTGGCTGAGCTTGATCATCGTAACGGTGACCTTGCTGGGCGCTCATTCTGAATTTCTATCACCCGGCTTGGCCCAGGTCGTCTTCGGGTTCGCTGTGGTGTTCTTTGTGCTCGCGTGGCTGCTTTCGTCGGCGTTCGTGCTCGGCGTCCACGATTCGGCAGGGCGGTCGCTCCGATTTGGGCTCGCCGCTGCCTTTGCCGTGCTGTGCAGCTTTGTCATCCAACTGGCCGGAACGCCGGGCGTTGCTGCGTGGGCCACGCTGCTGCTCAAGGCGCCGTCAGAGGAGCAGGTTGGGGACGTGACGCCCGTTAACGCCGAGCGGACGTTTGCCCGCCAGGCTGAGTTGATCGACGCGCAACTCGATCAATTGACGCCGCCGCGCGCCGATCGCGCGAACGTCTATTTCGTGGGCATGGCAACCTATGCAAGCCAGGACGTGTTCCAGCGTGAAATCAATTCGGCGCGCGAGATCGTGGACGAGCGGCTCGGTGCGCGCGGCCACTCGGTCGTGATGGTGAACCATCGCGACAGCGCGGCAACGCTTCCGCTTGCGACGGCGACGAACCTTGAGCGCGTCCTCTACCGGCTCGCCCAGGTGATGGAGCCTGAGCGCGATCATCTCATGCTGTTTGTCACAACGCATGGATCAGAAGGCGTGCTGTCGGTTGATTTCCCGGGCTTCCCGCTCGACAATCTGACGCCCCAGATGCTTCGCGACATCCTCGACCGAACCGGCATCAAGAATCGTATTCTCGTCATTTCGGCCTGCTACTCTGGAAGCTTTATCCCGAAGCTCGAAGGTCCCGACACGCTGATCCTGACGGCAGCCCGCGCCGACCGGGTGTCATTTGGCTGCTCCAACGAGCGCGACTGGACCTATTTTGGCGATGCGCTGTTCAATCACGCGCTGCGCGAGACAACGTCGCTCACGGCGGCGTTCGAGCGGGCCAAAGCGCTCGTCGCCGAATGGGAGACGCGTGAGAAAATGGCCCCGCCGTCTGAGCCTCAGATTTCGATTGGTGCCAACATGGCGGCGAAGCTGGAGAAACTCAGGGGGCCAACGGCTGAGCGTGCGAGCTCAAATCCGTGATCGTGGGATATGTGCCG
>JBBRKD010000393.1:0-3002 GCA_038218255.1 Hyphomicrobiales bacterium
ACGGGGCGGGAATTCATGGGGCATCGGCGCCCGGAAATAGGAGCGGACGGCCTCAGGCTGCGAGGTGAGCGAGTATCGAGAGCACATGGGAACCTATTTTACCTGTCCAAGACACGGCTCGTAAGTGCCAAAACAGACGCTTGCCAAAAGAACAAATATGGAACATAAGCCAGCGCATGAGCTTCAAATTCGTCCATACGGCTGACTGGCAAATCGGGAAATCGTTCCGCGCGTTTGATGTCGCGACGGCGGGCAAGCTCGGCGATGCGCGCCTGAAGGCGATCGAGAGCGTGGCGGGCATCGCACGCGCGACGGGTGCGGCCCATGTGCTGGTGGCTGGCGATGTGTATGACACTCCAAGCGTGGGCAACGTCACGGTGCGTCAGCCGCTGGAGCGGATGCGGCGCGCGCACGATCTGAAATGGTGGCTGTTGCCGGGCAACCATGATCCCGCCCGTCCTGGAGGCGTGTGGGACCGCGTCATCACGCTGGGGTGTCCGCCGAACGTGACGGTGCTCACGCACCCTGTCCCGGTTGAACTTGAGCGCGGCGTCTGGCTTCTCCCCTCGCCTCTGACGGCCAAGAGCGTGGCCGACGATCCAACCGCCTGGATGGATGGGGCTGAAACGCCCAGCGGGGCCATGCGAATTGGGCTCGCCCATGGGTCGGTGCGAACGTTCGGCAGCGACAAGACCGGCGCGGGTGGCGATGGCGTGATCGACCCGCAACGCGCTCAGCGCGCTGGGCTCTCGTATTTGGCGCTTGGGGATTGGCATGGACTGACGGAGATCAATCCCAAGACTTGGTATTGCGGTACGCCAGAGCCCGACCGGTATCTGGACAACGATGCTGGCTTTGCGCTCGCCGTTTCGATTGAGGCTGGCGTCGGCCAGCCGCAGGTCACGCGCCATCGCACGGCCACCCATACTTGGATTGCCATGGATGCCCGCATCGCCGCGCTGTCTGATCTTGCAGACCTGACGACACGCGTTCTTGGGCGCGTGACGGCACCGGTTGAAGCGATCGTTCATTTGACGCTGAGCGGACACTGTCCAGCGACCGTCTACGCTGAACTTGCACCGTGGCGGGAGGCGCTCGCGGCTCAGCCGCAGATCGCGTGGCTTGAGATCGATACGAGCGGCCTGACGGTTGCGGTCGGCGCCGACGAGATCGATGGGCTGGGGGACGAAACGCTAAGGGCGGTCGCCCGCAAGCTGATGGCTATGGCGGCGCAAGGAGATGCCGAAACCGGTTTGCGCGCGCAGGCAGCGCTTGCGAAGCTCTTTGAATTCACCCGACGGACCGGGGGCGTCACCCGATGAAGATCCGCGCTCTCCGGGTTCGCGACGTCGGGCATTTCGCCGACGGGGCTGCCATCGAAGGACTGTCCGGCGGGCTCGATGTGCTGATCGCCCCGAATGAAGCTGGAAAATCTACGCTTCTGCGCGCGTTGGAAGCGGCTTTCTTTGAAAAACATACGGCGACCGGCGGGCGCATCCAAGCCATCACGCCGCAAGGAGGCGGGTCACCTCTGATTGAGGCAGATTTCGAAGCTGACGGTGCGCTGTGGCGGATCACGAAACAGTTTGGGCGGGGCCGACGCGCGGTGCTGCAGCCTCTCGGCGGGCACGCCGGGCGCGAGCGCCGCAATGCGGATGCCGACGAGGCCTTGGCGAACCTCGTCGGGCTTCACGACGGTCGCCCAGGCCGGCTCGGCTTCCTATGGGTTGGGCAGGGTCAGGCCCTTGAGCCGGTTGCGCTCGATGAAAAACGCGGCGAGGCGGCAGCTTTTGCAGCCGTTATCGAACGCGAAGTGCAAACCATGGCTGGCGGCGGATTGGCCCGTCATGTGCGCGCGCTCATCGCCACGGACCTTGGTGCGCTGAAACAGCCGACCAAATTGATGCCCAAAAAGGGTGGGCCATGGGCGCTGGCCATCGCTCATCGCGACGAAGCTAAGGCTGCCGCCGTTGCTGCACGGACGGCATACGCGGAAAGCGAAACGCGCCAACGGGATTTGTCGCAGTTGCGTACGCGCTTAACAGACCTGTCCGACCCTGAGCAACGCGCCCTCTCGTCAGCCGAGTTTGCAGCAGCCCAGCAGGCCGTCGACGACGCGATCACGTCGACGCGGCTGTTTGAGCAGGCGCGCGAGCGAGTTGAACGACAAGAGTCCGTGCGCGTGCAGGCCGACGCTGCGCTGTCGGGGTTTGCGACGCGTTTGGCGCAGGTGGCAGCGTTTGCCATTGAATTAAACGACGCCGAAGCGCGGCATGTGCAGGCAACGGCGGAATTGGCGACGCGGCGCGCCGCGTTGGCTAAGATTGAAGCCGAAGGCACGGCGTTGGACGGCGCACGCGATGACGCGCAAAGCACGTTGCAAGCCCTGGAGGCTGGGCGGGCACGGGCGGCCGCGCGACAGCAGTTGGCGGCGGTCTCGGTTGCATTTCAATCCGCGACAACACTGGCAGCGGCGATGGCCGAACGCGAACGGGCGCTGATCGGCCGCGACGTGTCGGAGGACGCGATCGACAAGCTGGTGGCGGCTGAGCGGCGCGCACAGCGCGCGCGCGATGCCACCGCAGCTGGCGTACCACAGGTCACGATTGCCTATGAGGCGGGAACTGAAGGGCGTTTTCGCATTGGCGGGGAGCCAGCACCCGCAGGACGGCAAACGATGCCGCTGGGGATGCCGCTGGGGATGCCGCCGCGGCCGCTTGTCATCGCTGTTCCCGGGATCGGTACGATTACAGTCGCCGCCGGTGTGACAGATCAAACCGTCAAGTTGGACGCTGATGCGCGTGCAGCCGAAGCTGAACTTTCGGCCGGATTGGCAACGCTTGGCCACACGAGTGTCGTTGAAGCTCAAATCGCGTTTCGCGCCGCCAGAATCGAACGGGCGGCGCTGGCTGAGATCCGGGCAGAACTTCAAGGGCTGGCACCCGCCGGTATCGAGGTGTTGGCGCAGAGTTTTGCTGAGCTGACAGGCCGACTTGAGGGTC
>JBBRKD010000394.1:0-3002 GCA_038218255.1 Hyphomicrobiales bacterium
GTTGCGACGCAGACGACATCGAGGCCTGCTTTGACCTTTGCTCCCAGTAGTTCGACGAAAACTGCCGCCGTCGAGCCCGTGCCGAGACCGACGATCATGCCGGGCTGAATGAATTCGAGCGCCTTGGCGGCCGCGGTGCGCTTCAAGTCGGCAGGCGTCATGGGTTAGGCTCATGGTGATGGTGTTGCGGCCATCTGTCATGGGCAATGTTCACTCGGCAAGCACGAAACGCGGAAGGCGACCTACAGTCCGCCCATCAGCAAGTATTTGATCTCGAGGAATTCTTCGATGCCGTGGCGGCTGCCTTCACGGCCAAGGCCGCTTTCTTTGACGCCGCCAAAGGGCGCGACCTCGGTTGCGACGATCCCTTCGTTGATGCCGACGATGCCAAATTCGAGCGCTTCACCGACCCTAAAGGCGCGCGCCAAATCGCGGGTGTAGAAGTAAGCTGCGAGCCCGAACGGGGTGTCGTTGGCCATGGCGACCGCCTCGTCCTCGGTTGCGAACCGGAACAGGGCAGCGACTGGGCCGAAAGTCTCCTCGCGTGCAACTTTCATCGCGGTCGTGACACCAGTGAGGATGGTCGGCTCGTAGAACGTGCCGCTATTGCCATGCCGCTGGCCGCCCGTAAGGACAGTGGCACCCAACGCCACAGCGTCGGCGACGTGCTCTGCGACCTTTGCCACCGCAGCGGCGTTGATCAGCGGGCCTTGCGTGACCCCCGTCTCGATCCCGGAGCCGACTTTGAGCTTGGCAACCGCTGCCTTCAAGCGATCGGCGAACGCGTCGTAAATGCCAGCTTGGACCAGGATGCGGTTGGCACACACGCACGTCTGGCCGGCGTTGCGGAACTTGGACGCCATGGCGCCAGCCACAGCGCGGTCGAGATCGGCATCGTCGAACACGATGAAGGGCGCGTTCCCGCCAAGCTCCAGCGCCATTTTTTTGACCGTGCCAGCCGACTGGCGCATGAGGATTTTACCGACTTCCGTCGAGCCGGTGAAGGTGACAAGCCGCACGCGAGGATCGCCCGTCATGACCGCGCCGACGGGCACCGGATCGCGCGCGGTGACGACATTGAACACGCCCTTAGGGATACCAGCCCGTTCGGCGAGCGCTGCAAGTGCGAGCGCACAGAGCGGGGTATCTTCGGCGGGTTTCACGACGGCCGTGCAGCCAACGGCGAGCGCTGGCGTCACCTTGCGCGTGATCATCGCGATCGGGAAATTCCACGGCGTGATTGCCGCTATCACGCCAATGGGGGCACGCTGCACGAGGATGCGCGCATCCGCTTTGTGGGAGGGGATCGTCTCGCCATAGACGCGCTTGGCCTCTTCGGCAAAGAACTCGACAAAACTCGCCCCATAGACGATTTCGGCCCGGGCTTCGGCGAGTGGCTTGCCCTGTTCCTTGGTGAGCAGAAGCGCCAGTTCGTCGGCGTGTGCGATAATCAGATCGAACCAGCGCCTGAGGATGGCGGAACGTTCCTTGGCGAGCAACGCCGCCCACGGCTTAAAGGCACGCTGTGCGGCGTCAATCGCAGCGGTCGTTTCCGCCGCGCCCATATCAGGGACATGCGCGATCACATCGCCGGTGGCCTTGTCGCGCACGGGGAGCGTTGCCGTGCCGACCCAAGCGCCGTCGATATAGGCCTGCTGGCGCAGCAATGTGATAACGGGTTGATCCATGGCGGTAACTCCAGACGTGGGCGTAATGTTGGCCTAACGCTTAGCAAGCCATAGAGTTGCCAGACAGCCAAAAACCGCTCGCCGTTGCGCGGGCGCGCCGTGCAAACCACTTCCCAAAGCCGTCGGAGGCTTTTAAGCCCCGATAGTCGTTCCGTCGGTGCACCGCACGACAAACCGGAGCCTGTGACTTGTCCCCATTGACGCTCGTCTTTGACCTCGACGGCACGCTCGTCGACACCGCACCCGATTTGATCGCAGCAACCAATCACGTGATGGGGCAGATGGGGCGCCCCCGCGCACCCGACGACCTCGTGCGCCCGCAGGTGAGCCATGGCGCGCTTGCCATGATCAAGGCGGCGATCGGGCCAGAGGCCGACAGCTGGCCTGAAGACCGGCTGTATCCGCTGTTTGACCAGTTCATTGCCTACTATCAGTCAAACATCGCCGTCGAAAGCCGCCCCTTCCCCGGCTTGATCGCAGCGCTCGACCGGGCAGAAGCGGCTGGCCACCGGCTGGCCGTGTGCACAAACAAACGGGAAAGCCTTGCGCGGCAGTTGCTCGGGGCACTTGGGATGGAGGCGCGCTTTGCAGCGATTGCCGGGCGCGACACCTTCCCGGTTTACAAACCCGACCCCGGCCATCTGACAGGAACCATTGCGCTGGCGGCTGGCGATCCGCGCCGCGCAATCCTGATCGGCGATAGCGGCGTCGATGTCGCGACCGCGAAAGCTGCTGGAATCCCAGTGATTGCGGTGAGCTTTGGCTACAGCGCGCCGCCGGTTGAGACGTTCGCCCCCGACCATCTCCTCCACCATTACGACGATTTCGATGCGGCGGTGTTGAAGCTCCACCCGCGCGAGTGAACGCCCCGGCGCGATCAACGCCGCGTTTTCGCCCCTATCTGACCGGGTTCTGCGCCTACGACGTTTGGGTAACTTGTGGGGGTCAGGAACACACGATGCTGAAATCAATCGTTTTGTCAGTTGTGCTCGCGACAGGACTGGCTCTAGCAGCCCAGGCCGCCGACGCGCCCGCAACCGATGACTGCATGAAGCAAGCCTTCGACCTCGCCGATGCCGCCGAGGCCAAGCAGCTGCCAGATGGCGCGCTGGCCAAGCTCGATGGCATGTTCAACGAGCTTGAAAAGCACTGTAAGGCGTTGGAACTGCCGCAAGCGCGAGCTCAGGCCGCCAAGATTAGGACGTTCATCGACACAGAGAAGTAGTCGGCACGGTTATTCGCCAGCCGATCTGGGCTTGGGGAAAAGCTCAGGCGCGGCGGTGCGCGGCGGAGCGGCGACCGGCCAGATTTGCC
>JBBRKD010000395.1:0-2999 GCA_038218255.1 Hyphomicrobiales bacterium
CGGAAGCTGGCAGCTCGCTCCTTCTGCCGCGCGCCGTGGGCCGCTTGAAAGCTGCCGAATTGTTCCTCACCGGCGATCCGGTCATGGCCGATGAGGCACTTCGTCTCGGCCTCGTGAGCAAGGTGGTGCCGGATGGCGAGCAACTGGCCACCGCACGCGCGTTCGCCGATCGGCTGTCGGTGCTCCCGCCTGCGGCGATCCGCGCCACCCGCGCGCTTCTGGTGAGCGATGAGGGCACGCTGAAAGCGCGGATGGCTGAGGAAACGGCGATCTTCCGCAAGCAACTGGGAACGCCTGAATTCCGTGAAGCGGTTGCCGCTTTCACGCAACGCCGCGCGCCGGATTTTTCCAAGGTGTCGTAGCGCTGTGCGGCGGGCTAAAAGCCGAAAAAGGGAGGGCGTTTAGGGGAACACGTTCCCCCAAACGGGTGCGGGTGGTAACCCGCCGCGCAGTGCCACGACCGCCGCCGACACGACGGCCGTCGACATGACCGCCGTCAGTGCCGAACCGCTGTCACATCAGCGACCGGAAACAGCGCAGCCTCGTCTTGCGGCGTGAGGCATTTGGTGGTCATGCCAGCGGCTGGCGTGCGCCCGTCGGCATCCATCACCGGACCAGGTGCCACGGCCGCCGCCAGCCGCGCCCACACGTCGCCGTCAATCCGCTCGCGCCCCCAGGTGCCTGAGAGCATCAGGCGGAAACGCGGGTCGATCTTGGCGATCCGTTCGAGTTCGTGGATGACGGCTTGCCCGTGCTCTTCCAGCAGGTCTTCGAGCGGACCGGCGGCGACCATCGCGAGTTGGGAGGGTGCCACGCAGGCGGCGCACGCGACTACGAGGAAAGCGACCGCATTGAGCGGGGCGGCCCGTACCATTTCACCCACGCAATCGAACGCGCGGTGGCGCTCGTCTGTGAGCAGCCCGTCGTCGATGTCGCGGTCGGTCAGGTAGGCGGCGGCCAGCAGCTCGAACGTGTGTGTTCCGTCTGCCTTACGGCATAACGACGCCACCGGCCCACCGAGCTGGCAGTCCAGGCACAGCCACGGCGGAGACGGTGTGTTGTCGTTGGTCACTCCACCCCCAGCTTGGCTTTCAGGAGATCGCTGACGGCGGCGGGGGCGGCTTTACCGCCGGTGGTTTTCATGACTTGGCCGACGAACCAGCCCAGCATGCCGGGCTTGAGTTTGGCTTGGGCTGCCTTGTCGGGGTTGGCGGCGATGATGGCATCGACGGCTGATTCAATTGCGCCAGTGTCCGTGACTTGACGCATGCCGCGCGCCTCGACGATCGCGGCCGGATCACCGCCTTGCGTCCACACGATCTCGAACAGGTCCTTGGCGATTTTGCCCGAGATGGCGTTGGACGCGATCAACGCCACGATGCCGCCGAGCTGGCCGGCCGCGATCGGGCTTTCCTCGACGCTCTTGGCCTCTTTGTTCAGCCGCCCGAACAGCTCGTTGATCACCCAGTTGGCCGCGAGCTTGCCGTTGCCGCCCGATTGCACGACGGCCTCGAAATAGGTAGCGTTTGCTTTTTCTGCGACGAGCACGCTGGCATCATACGGTGACAGGCCGTAGTCGGCGATGAAGCGGGCACGCTTGGCGTCGGGCAGCTCTGGCAAGTGGGCTTTGAGCGCGTCGACGTAACTCTGGGTGAATTCGAGCGGCAGGAGATCGGGGTCTGGGAAGTAGCGATAGTCGTGCGCTTCTTCCTTTGACCGCATGGCGCGTGTTTCGCCCTTGGCTGGGTCGAACAGCCGGGTTTCCTGGGAGATCGACCCGCCGTCCTCGATGATGTCGATCTGGCGGCGCGCTTCGGCTTCGATCGCCTGACCGATGAAGCGGATCGAGTTGACGTTCTTGATCTCACAACGCGTGCCGAGCGCAGCCCCTGGCTTGCGCACGGAGACGTTCACGTCGGCGCGCAGGTTGCCCTTTTCCATGTCGCCATCGCAGGTTTCAAGATAGCGCAGGATGGTGCGCAGTTTGGTGACATAGGCCTGCGCCTGCTTGGCCGAACGCATGTCGGGCTTCGACACGATTTCCATCAGTGCAACGCCCGACCGGTTGAGATCGACGTAGCTGTAGTCGGGGTGCTGATCGTGGATGGATTTGCCAGCGTCCTGTTCGAGATGCAGCCGCTCGATGCCGACGGTCATCGTCTCGCCGTCGGCGTCGATCTCGATCTCGCCTTCGCCCACGATCGGGTGCTTGTATTGGCTGATCTGATAGCCCTGCGGCAGATCGGGATAGAAGTAGTTCTTCCGGTCGAAGATCGAGCGGTTGTTGATCTTGGCGTGGAGGCCGAGCCCGGTCCGCACGGCCTGGGCGACACACTCGGCGTTGATCACGGGCAGCATGCCGGGCATGGCCGCATCGACGAGGGAGACGTGGCTGTTGGGCTCGGCGCCAAATGCTGTCGACGAGCCCGAAAACAGCTTCGACTTCGAGTTGACCTGCGCGTGCACTTCGAGACCGATCACGATCTCCCAAGGGCCGGTAGCCCCGCTCATCAGGTGGCGGCTGTCAGGCGTGGTGGTGGGCATCAAATACGCTCCTGCGATCTCAATTGCAGGCCTAGCGCAGGGGCAAACGGCATGCAACGGCGCGGATTAAACTGACGCGGCCTCAGCGGGGGCGTGCTCGGCGATGATGCGTTTGATTTCGGAGCGGCACGAGCCGCAGTTGGTGCCAGCTTTGAGGGCAGCGCCGACGGCATCAACCGTGGTGCAGCCGCCCGTCGTGACGGCGGCCGCGATCTGGTTGAAGCCGACGTCAAAACACGCGCACACCGTCGGCCCGCGGTCAGGGGTGGCAGCGCCGGGCCGCCCGGCGAGGATTTGCTGGCGTGCGGCAGGCGAGGCAAAGGTCGCGCTCAGCTGATCGGTGACGAACGCGCGCGCCGCCGTGATCGGGCGGGTGGATACGAACAGCGCACCAACCAGCTTTTCGGCGCGAAACGCTGCAAAGCGATAGTGCCCGCCGGAGACATCGCGATAAT
>JBBRKD010000396.1:0-2985 GCA_038218255.1 Hyphomicrobiales bacterium
AGCCGAACTCAGCGCGAAACTCGAAGTCGCGCTCAAGGCGCGCAACGATGCGGTTGAAGAACTGGCTCAGGTTGCAGCACCAGCACGCGAAGAACAGCGTCCACGGCGGCGCACGGATCGGGCATCCACAGCGACCATGCGCTGACAACGCATCGACCCTGGCAATTCGGTATGCGGGGACCGGGGCAACCAGCGTGCTGCCTATCACAAGGGCGCTGGATCGTTAAGGGCGCTGGATCGTTAAGGGCGCTGGATCGTTGGATCGATGCCTGTGACCGCATGGGCAAACATCGCCTGAATAAAGGGACGCAAGTGGCCATCCGCCGGGCTGAACGGGGCGATCGCACCCAAAGCCAGCGTAACGTGGCGCTGCACCTCTGCGCGGGCAGGCTCCAGCCCCAAAACGGTTGCCACCGTCGCCTTACCTACGTCCTTGCCGGTGTCCTTGCCCGCCTCAGTCGTCGTCCGCGACAGATCGATCACGTCGTCGAGAGCCTGAAAGGCTAGACCCACCTCCCGCCCCAGCGTTGCAAGTGCTGCCATACAGGCCGCGTCGACGTTGGCGAGCCGCCCCCCGATTTGGACGGCTGCCGTAAACAAGGCACCCGTCTTTTGATCGTTGATGTCATCGATCTTGGCGAGTTCGTCGGTCGGACTGCGGTCGTTCAGGTCACGCTCCTGCCCAGCGGCTAGGCCCTCGGCACCGGCGGACCAGGACAGGATCGCTGTCATATCGGCGCGGGCGGCCGACGGCACGCTGTCCATCTCAGCAATCACGCCAAACGCGCGGCTCAGGAGGGTGATGGCGGCAAGGACGGCCGTCGCTTCACCAAAGTTCACGTGTGTTGCCGGAAGGCCACGGCGCGTAAACGCGTTGTCCATACACGGCAGGTCGTCCAGGACGAGGGACGCCGTGTGGATCATTTCGACGGCACATCCCGCATCGAGGGCAGCCATCGGGTCGAGACCGAATTCGGCCGCCGTTAACATGGTGAGTAGCGGGCGCACGCGTTTGCCAGGCGCGAGGAGTGCGTAACGGACAGACCTATTGAGGGCAACGGGGGGCGCGCCGTCTGCGGCTACCAGGGCCCCTAGCCGACTGTCCACGCGGTCGCGCATGGCGCTGAGAGCTGAGCGCACGTCGGTTTCCCGTGACGCAGCGCCAGGTGCCTCATGAGGCTTCAAATGTGCGCGGCCGTGCATCCCCAATCCCGTTCCTTTGCTTGATGACCGATCAAGACCCATCGCGGAACCTTGCACCGCAGCGGGACATGGGACAAATTTTGACCAGACACGCCCGATGGGCTCCTATCGTGGTCCGCGAGCCGTATCGAAAGCAGAGACCGCAAGGGAAAACAACCGGATCGGGTAAAGATTTGCGCCCCGCTCGTCTTCTTTTTGCGATCAGAGTACATTAGGTCACGCAAAGCCAGCGTCGACCTCAACCGCCGATCAGATGGAACAGCGTGTTCGTGACCGAGACCGGAACAGCCCCCCACCACTCCCACCCGCCCGACTACGATGTCATCTTAGTTGGTGGTGGGCTTGCTAATAGCCTCATCGCGTGGCGGCTGATCTCCAGACGTCCCGAACTGCGGGTGCTGGTGATCGAGCGCGGCGGAACGCTGGGTGGCAATCACACATGGTCGTTCCACGAGGGCGACGTCGCGCCAGATGTTTTACGCGATCTTGCGCCGTTCATTGCAGCGTCCTGGCCACGGCAGAGCGTCCGATTTCCCGCCCATTCCCGCATCTTCGATGTCAGCTATCACGCCATTTCATCGGATTTGATGCACGATGTCCTCAGTGAACGGCTTGGCGACCGGCTGCGGCTCGAAACAGACGTGACGGTTCTGGAAGCAAACCGCGTGACGCTGAGCGACCAGAGCACGTTGACCGCGCGCTGCGTCATCGACGGTCGAGGACCCGACCGGGGGGCGCCACTCGCGCTCGGCTTCCAGAAGTTTCTCGGGCTCGAAATTGAGACACAAGAGCCACACGGCGAAACGCTGGCGGTCATTATGGATGCGACCGTTGAGCAACTCGACGGGTATCGCTTTTTCTACACTTTGCCGTTCTCCGACACGCGGATCCTGATCGAGGACACGTACTACAGCGACACGCCCGATCTTGACGTTGCGCTGCTTTCAGAGCGCGTTGCAGCTTATGCTGCGGCGAAGGGGTGGCGGATCAAGTCGATCGTTCGGCAGGAGAAGGGCGTCCTGCCCGTCGTGCTTGCTGGCGACATGGACGCCTTCTGGAAGCGGGGGGAAACTGGCGTGCCGCGCGTTGGCCTGCGTGCCTCGCTGTTCCATCCAACGACGGGCTACTCGCTCCCCGATGCCATCGCGTTCGCCGACAGCCTCGCCGCACATCGTGACCTCACGTCCGTCGGCGTTGGCTTGCATGTCGAGAAACATGCGCGAGATTTGTGGAAAAGCCGCTCCTTCTTCAGGCTTTTGAACCGGATGCTGTTCCTGGCGGCGACGCCGGCCGAGCGCGTGCGCATCCTTGAACGGTTCTACCGGCTGCCGAGCGCCCTGATCGACCGGTTCTTTGCGGCCAAGCTCACGATCGCAGACAAAGCGATGATCATGATGTACATGGCGGCCAAACCACCTTTGCCATTCTTCAAGGCCGTCGGCGTCGTGGGCAACAAGCCCGCCTGGACGTTCGCCCGCCGCACTGCGGTCGATCCCAATCCATGACGATCCCGCCAGCTTTTGCAGCGCATGCGCCTGTTGTGTGGACGCCGGACACCATTGCTGCTTTCAGCCGCGAACGGATCGAGCGTGGCTCAAAGAGCTTTGCGGCGGCTGCCAGGCTTTTCTCCCCCGACGTTCGCGCATCGGCCTACATGCTCTATGCGTGGTGCCGCCATTGCGACGATGTGATCGACGGACAAACGCTGGGCCATGCGCAGCAGGATGATTTCCGCGATGGCCAGCGCGAGCGGCTGGCCTTGCTGCAGCGTCAGACGGCGGC
>JBBRKD010000397.1:0-2983 GCA_038218255.1 Hyphomicrobiales bacterium
CCCCCCTGATGGTGGAGGGTTTTTTACACCTTTGAGGTGCTAATTTGCCTGTACAGAAAAAGCTATCCGACGCGACTGCCGTGCGTCCCGATGTTTCGCCGGTGTTCGCCGAGTTGATGCGATTGTCGCCCGAAGTGGCGCGGCTGCATGACAAGCGCCTCGAGCTGGATCGAGAAGAGGCCGAAATCTGGGCTCGGCTGAAGCCGGCCGGGGACGAGCTGCGCAAGCAAGGCGCACCGCCATGGGTGCGGCACAGATCGCCGACGGTGAAGCCTGAACCGATCCTGCCATCGCCCGGCGTCGTGGAGCGCCTCGGCGACCTGGCGCCCGAGCCCAGGATGCCGCCGGGCCCCCACAAACCGCCGGTCGCCGCGCTGCACGACGAGTGCGACCAG
The DNA here is from genome assembly GCA_038218255.1 of Hyphomicrobiales bacterium. GTDB lineage: Bacteria > Pseudomonadota > Alphaproteobacteria > Rhizobiales > Hyphomicrobiaceae > JANXVY01. Next base: position 396 of record JBBRKD010000397.1, read on the forward strand.
CTTTCGCACCGCCTTGACGATGTGCTGGCGTCGAAGGCCGCGCTGTTCGAGCCGGGCGACAAGCGGTACTCGAAATATGAAGCCGCGCTTCGGGCAGCAAGCAAGCTGCGTCGTGAAGAACTGCGGCCGGAATATTCTGAGCTGGCAACGCGGCTTTGTGACGCCATGGTTCAACTGGTCGAAGTGGCCTGCGAGCATGATGATTGGCTCAGGCACAACTGCCCTGGCGATTACGTCGTCATGACGGGGCTGCGTCCGGTGCAAATTCCCGACGCGGTCGGCGATCCGAGGCAGGTTCACGGCTATTCGGAAATCGCCCGCCTGGTGGCATTTGCGGTCGAATGCGGGCATTTCGCAAAGGACAAGCTGCCAGATACCTGGCTCATCAAAGGAACACTTGCATGATGATTGAACTTCCCCGCGAACGGCGCCGGCGCGCCTGGCACGCCACGCAGCCGCGGCCGCGATCGGCTGATGACCTCGCGGCCGAGAGGAACATCGCGGACCTGCGCGCCTTCGCGGAAAACCGGCGCATCCTGGACAAGCTTGGCATGGGGGCGGTATTGGCCGCGCCGACCGGGGCGCCCGCCGCGCCGCCGCCGCCGCCGCCGAGAGGCGGACGAAGGCTGAACAACAGATATCTCGACATCGGCGAGTTCCGCGCGGCCGTCGCGGCCGGGCTCCGGCCGAAGTTGGTCCGCTATGCCATCGTCGGCGAGCCTGTCGCGACCCGGGAGCCGCGGACCTGTTCGTTCGTGTTCAGTGACGGGTCGGTCGACCGCTACGGCGACACCATCAATCCGGCGGGCTGGGTGCTCGACAACTTCCGAAAGAACCCGATTGCCCTGTTCGGTCATGAGGACGGGAACCCCGAGAATGTCATCGGCCGGGCCAAGAACGTCCGCATCAGCGGGCAACAGCTGGTCGGCGATATCGAGTTCATGGACGGCAGCGTCAATCCAAACGCCGAAGTCGTGTATCAGATGGTGCGCACCGGCTTTCTGAACAGCGTCTCGGTCGGGTTCCGGCCGATCGAATACACGCTTCCGAAGGACAGAAGCCGCCAAGGCGGCATCGACTTCCTCAAGCAAGAACTGGTGGAGATCAGCGTCGTCAGTCTGCCCGCGAACACGAACGCGGTGGTCGAGGCGCGCCGGCGCGGCTGAACGCGGAGGAATTGTGAGAGCCGACTGACCGGCGGGGTTCTCTCTGCCCCGCGCCGGTTTTTCACGCGTGCGGGGTCGCCAAACTCGGCACTTCTTGCGGCGGGCTGTACGTCGCGGCGGCACTCGGCACATCGGCATGCGACCCGCCGGCGATCACGCTTGCGAGCTGCGCCATGGCGGGCGGGGGCGAGTAGGTAACTATTGTTCCACCAAAACTGTCCGCAGTGGTGTGAAATCCCGAAGCGACATAATGCCCAAGAAGCGTGAAGCGATCATGCGCCGTGCCGCTCGCGATGCTCATAATTCCCTCTTGTCCATCGGCCCCCTGCATGTACGCCATCCTGAACGTGGCAAGTTTGAAATTGGCGAAGTTCAGCTTGTCATCAGCGCCAAACCCAGAGACATTTCCCGCAAATCCCGTGTCTCCACGAACGCCCAACGTCCCGCCATATGAGGTATTCACAAACGCGATGGTCTGGGTGTTTTTTGCCCCGTCTTGTAGGATCAGTTCCGAGTCATGTTGGATTTCAATTTTGCCGGTCCCCGAAACGGTTCCGATAATCCACACGTACGCTCTTGAATCGCCGACGCCATTGGACCCGGCTTGCGTTGAAAACATTCCGTTATTCACCAGATCGGCGCTTATCGCGCTATTATTGACGGCCAAATGGCCGGATGATTGAAGGAGCAAGCGAGTAGCTGTGAATATGTTGCCGCTCTCAAGAACGAGGGACCCGCCATCGGATACACTTACGCCCTTTATTGTTCTCGAATAAAATTGGGCATTTGCTCGCAGACGGAGAGTTCCTCCGATGCTCGGCAACCAAAAGCGCCTGTGTGACGGAAACAAGGTCAATCATGCATCTGCCTCCAATGTGATTTCCACGCGCTGGTGCAGTGCAGCAAGACTGGCCTACCTATGGAGGCAAAACGGCGGCGGCGTTTTTTGACCAACCATAAATTTTTCTCAATTGGTTTTTTTAATTACTACCTGGACCTTCCAAGCAGGCACCCGACGCCAAGGATATTCCCGCTCCATCTCTATTCGCCGGTCTCGCGGTCAGCGTCGCGGAGCGAACGCACGGGGCGCACTCCTGTTCAAGTTGTCGCGAGGTGCACTGTCAGGCGCCCATAACCGGCGGGTCGTAGTCGGCTTCAGCCATCCCAGTTTGCGGGTAGTTGTGCATCCAAGGACCTGCTAGAAAGCATCCGTCCTGGAGGCGATTCGGAACCATGCCCATCAATCTCTCGATTAAGAACGCCCCCAACGAAGTCGTCCAGCGTTTGCGGGAGCGTGCTGAGAGGCATCATCGCTCGCTGCAAGGCGAGTTGATGGCGATCATCGAGGCGGCCGTCCGTGAAGAGCGCCCCGCCACCCCTGCTGAAATCCTCGCCGAGGTCCGCCGCCTTGGGTTGCACACG
>JBBRKD010000398.1:0-2975 GCA_038218255.1 Hyphomicrobiales bacterium
CGCTGATCGGGTTTCCGGCCGACGTTCGACACCGATGTCGTCACGACGCACAATGACTTTCGTCAAATTGGGAGCTAGGGTCACGCGCTACCTTATGCTCACTGACGTTCGTTAATGCGTCCGGCGGAGCCACCGACCCTCGTTCCGCTTTGTTGTCGCTCGCCACCAGTCACAGGAGATCACCCATGAACCTCGTCTCTACCGTCATGCAATTTCTGACGCCGATGATCACCAATCGGATCGCCGCCGCACTTGGCATCAACAACACCATGGCGGCGACCGCGATCGGCGCGATCATTCCCTCCATTCTGGCGGGTCTTGCCGGCAAGGCATCGACGCCAGCTGGCGCATCCGTGCTGACAGGGGCGCTCGGTAAGCTCGATCCCAACATCCTGGGCTCGCTCGGGGGCATGATCGGCGGCGCGGGACAGGCTGATATGGTCAAGATGGGCGGATCGGTGCTGTCTGATCTCCTCGGTGGGTCGGCAACCAGCGCGCTGGCTGGCGCTGTCGGCAAATTCACAGGCGTTGGTGGTGCACAAACCACCAGCCTGATCGGGATGCTGGCGCCCGTCGTGCTCGGCTCGCTCGCGCAGACACAAAAATCAAGCGGACTGGACGCGGGGGGCCTCGCCTCGCTGCTCGCCGGACAGAAGTCAAATATCGCTGCCGCCATGCCGCCGGGGTTCAGCCAGTTGCTGGGCGGGTCGGGCTTGCTCGACAGCATCGCAGGCAACCTCCCAACGGCACCTTCAGCGCCCAAGGTCGAGATGCCGAAGATGCCGCCACGCCCTGCCATGCCTGACGCTCCGGCCTTCAACTGGATGCCGTGGGCCGCGGGTGCTGCGGCACTCCTTGCGCTGTTTTACGTGTTCAGTGGGCCGTCAACCAAGCCTGTCGACGTCCCCAAGGCTGCCGTTCCGGCGGCCGCGACCGTTGCCGGTCTTGATGATGCCAAGAAGATCATCAGTGGGCTTACTTCGACGCTGGGGACCATCAAGGATAGCGCAACGGCGCAGGCAGCCTTACCGCAGCTGACGACGCAATCGACGGCGCTTGATGGGTTGATCAAGCTCTACAACGGGCTGCCGGCAGAAGCGAAGGCGCAGATCGCGTCCGTGATGGCGGCGGCGCTCCCACAAATCAGACCGCTGCTCGAAGGGGCGATGAAAATCCCCGGCGTCGAAGGCATGCTGAAGCCGGTGTTGGACGCTATCCTGGCCAAGATGACCGGTCTGTCGAAGGTCTGACGATTGACGTCTGGCCAAGGGCGCCATTGCACCCTTGGCCAGCGCCCTTAATCAGGGCCAGTCTTGAATCAAAGGCGTCAGTCCCAATTGATTTTGGACTGGCGCATTTTTTTGACGCTGCCGCGTTGAACCTTGGTGTCGACGCGTTTGAGTTTGGCCGAGTAGCTTGGCTTCGTTGCGATGCGCTTCACGGGCGGAATGGCGGCCTCGCGTATCAGGTCGAACAGGCGCTGGCGAGCATCGGCCCGGTTGCGTTCCTGGGTGCGATATTGTCCAGCCTGGATCACGATCACGCCGTCGTCGGTGAGGCGGCGCCCCGCGAGCCTGGCCAGCCTTTCCTTTACAGCCGACGGCAAGGTCGGCGCGTTCCAGAGGTGGAAGCGCAGTTCCACCGCGGTTGAGACCTTGTTGACGTTCTGGCCGCCGGGCCCCGATGAGCGCACAAAGCGCTCTTCAAGCTCGGCCTCGTCAATCTCGATCTTGTCGGTGACCTTCAGCATCATGGCGTGCGGGCTCCAGCCATCGCACCCAGCGCAGCGTCCCAGTAGTCGCCACGAAAATACAACAGCGGCTTAGCGTCGGCGCGGAACTGGCCTGCGATCACGCGGCCGATGAAGATCGAGTGCGTTGCAAAGGTGTGGTGTTCAGCGAGTTCGCAATCGAGGACGGCGAGCGCTTCGGCCAAAATTGGGCTGCCCGTCGATAACGTCTTCCACGCGAGCCCGGAAAAGCGGTCTTCGCCCGTTAGGCCGCCTTTACCCGCGAAACGTTCGGCGACGGGCTGTTGATCGGCCGACAGCAGGTTGACGCTGAAGGCATTGGCCTTGAGGATTTCGTCATGTGCGCCCGCCGTTTGATTGACGCAGGCCAACACCATGGGCGGCCGGTCAGACAACGATGCGACGGCGGTTGCGGTCAGGCCGGAGCGTCGGCCTGTGGGGCCGCACGCGATCACGGTGACGGCACCGGCTTGGTGGCGCATGATCGCGCGGTAGCTGTCGGTATCCATCATCTTGGGTCCTCGTGTGCTCACGGGGTCGAGACGCCGACGAGCCGCTTGATGGCCGGGGCGGCCACACGCAACTGACGGCGACGCGGGAGTCTCGATCCAATGTTCGCCTTATAGTACGGCCAGACGATTGCAATCAGCTCACTGTGGAGTGCGTCCCGTTGGCAAGCGCGCGATCAGGACATTCCCCCGTTTGAACGGCGCCACAGCTCGGGCCTCACGTCGTTGATGATTTCGCGGGCGGCAGTGTGGCCGGGACCGCCGCTGACGCCGCCGCCGGGGTGGGCAGCCTTGGCGTCGTCCCAAGAGCGCCCGCCAGGGAGATGAGGGGCCGCATCCTGGACGAACAGGCTCGCCACATGGCAGCAGGGCAAGGCTCGTGGCAGTCGATGTCATCTTCGTGCGTGGGCCGGATATCCGGGTCGAAATCGCGTCAATCCGCACCTCATACGGCCTTATTGCGCAGGTGCGAGACAGGTCCCTGGTCCCAAGATTGAACCATGTTAGGCTTTGGTTAGTGTTCGCGGACGAAGCGTTGCCAATCGGAGGCGTCGGTAAGCGTTTGTTCAGATGCAAAGACTAATCTGATCTCACTCGAGAAAAATAGATCTGATCGAGACCCACATAATGGCATCACATACGCTCTCTCCTTTAAAATCTGACGCAGCCGTCGGTGTTTTCACCCACTCGACATCAAAACAAGCCCCGGCGTTTTT
>JBBRKD010000399.1:0-2956 GCA_038218255.1 Hyphomicrobiales bacterium
GGTATGCCGAAAATCCTGCCGGAGCGGCGCCGCAAGTGCCCTCTACCCCCTTCGGATTGCCCGTGCGCTCGCCGCACCGCTCCGCCCCCGTTTTTGACGCCAAAGGATCCACGAATGGCCATTGAGCATCCATCATTAGTCAGTACACAGATCAGAGACGACGCCGGGCGGTTGTGCCTGCTGACGTTGCGGCAGTTGCGCAAAGAAGCAAATGCGCACAACCGCGCGCGCCGCCAGCCAAAGCCGGGACGCGACAGCGTAAAGCCGGGACGCGACAGCGTAAAGCCAGGACGCGACAGCGTAAATTCAGGCCGCGATAGCGGAAAGCCGGGACGCGACAGCGGAAAGCCGCGCCTGACCCGCGAGACGTTGAGCCTTGCCAAGGAACTCGCGCGGATGAATTGGCGACTGAATTCACAGGCGTGGTGAGAGGTCCGCGCGGCAGCGTTCGGTCCGAGGCTGTCGTGGAGGCTTCAAAATATCAGCCTCTTTTCGTGAGACCTGGAGCCTTCGCGCGGCCAGCTTTTTGGGTCGCTCGCAAGCGCGATGGTAGACGGGACGAACTAACCCGCGATGTCGGGAGACGCGGGCCCGCGGCCGATCTTTCCTTTCCACGAATCTTCCTGGTCGGGCGACCAGCACGCGATGGGCTCAATGATCTTTTCAAACCGGACAAACCGGACGCCCATCCAATGGTCCTTGTGGTGCCGCGTCTCACACAAGGCTTCAAAGCCTTTGCAATCAATCACCAGCGTGAACCGGAAAGGCATGGACTTTGGCGCCGGGAACTCGAGGAGCGCGCCGCCGTCCGATACGTTGCGCACGAGGCAAGCCATGCGCGGACGCCCCTCAACGACCACCCAACCATGGAGGCGCGTATTGCGGCGGCCGAACTGGCGGCGATCCGCATTCGCCTTAGCGATAGTCGTGGCTTTGGCGACGGTCATGGCAGCCTCATGTTACTTTCAATCATAAATCACCGGTGCATCAAAAAGTTCGTCAGTTCACGGGCAAGGGCATCGGGCGCTTCGTCGGGAGGCGCATGGTTGCAGCCCGAGATCAATGCGAGCCGCGCGTTGGGCAAAAGGCGTTCCAGCCGCCGCCCCGTCGCGACCGGCACCACGTCGTCGGCCTGGCACCACACCAGCAGCGTGCGCTGCCGCACCCGTCGGTAGGCGGTGATGATATCGGCAAGATTGCCCGGCGCGATTTGCCGTGCGGTCTGGATGTAGGCGTGCCGGGCTGCCGCATCGAGGAACGGCGCAGCATAGGCGTCCGCGTCCTCATCGGTGTAAGCGCGATCGAGCTGAACGCGCGAGTTCGATGCGAGCGCGAGCCGCGTGACGATGGCAGACGGGAGGGCGGTTAGCAGCGCATACGGCAGCACCGGCTGCTGCATAAAGGCGACGAGCGGCGACAGCGTCTGCGGCAACGCCGGCGCATCGATCAGCACGAGTTGCGACACGCGTTGCCCGCGCCGCCGGTTCATTTCGATCGCGGTCAACAGCGCGACCTGGCCGCCAAACGAATGCCCAACAAGGGTGACGCCGGACAATCCACGCCGAGCAATGAAATTCGCGACGAGCAGCGCTTGGTCGGCGGCCGAATAGGCGGTGTCGAACGCCTTTCCAGAACGTCCAAAGCCCTTGAGATCGAGGGCGATCACGCGATGGGTCTGCGCCAGCACGGGTGCGATGAACCGCCACGAATAGGTCGAACCACCAAGCCCATGGATCAGGACAACCGGTGCACCCGCCCCGCGCTCCTCCGCGTAAAGCGAAAGCTCGGGCTCACCTGGCGCAGACACGACCTGGAGATAGGCAGATGGCGCGGTTGAGGCTGGGCGAACGTAATCCGCACCGGCAGGACCAGCCGCCGTTTTCAAAATGATCAGACCAACCGCCCAAACGGCGGCCACACGAACAAAACGCAACATCACTCGGCTCCCAAACCGGAACGCTCTCCACCAGTGAGTTAACCCTGAGGTGGTTAGCGATGTCCTAACGCCAGCCAGGCGGGAGATGCAGTCCAGGCCACGGCCGCCACTGGTGCAAGCCGGTGACGCTGGGCGCGTTTTCCCGTGGGGAACGCTTGAGACTCCTTAACAATCCATTGACGCCCATAAAATTCCATGTGATCCCAGATCAGCCCAGACAAAGGGCAAGGCCCGTGGTTGGGCGCTCGTGGCGTGATGTCGGAGGTTGGGGTCTTCGAGATTGAGCCACGCGCGGTGGTGAGGGCCAGCCGCACAGCAGACCGCCACGGGTGTGAGTTTCACGTGCATCGAGTGTGTTGAACGCGTTCGCACGTCGCGTCAGTTGGGTTGCAAGTTGCGCAAAGTAGACAGAGTGGGAGGGGAACGCGCTGAGCGCGAACAGGGGATGGACCGCTTTGTCTCGACCGTCACAAACAAGATCGACGCCAAAGGCCGCGTCTCGATCCCAGCTGCCTTCCGCGCCATCCTCGAGCGCGACGGTTATCGCGCCAGCGGTAGCCCCGGCATCTATTGCTACCCCTCGCTCGATGCTCCAGCCCTCGATTGCGGCGGCGAGAGACTTGCGCAGAAGATCGACGGGCTTCTCGCAAGCCTCCCGGATTATTCAGAAGAGCGCGACGAGCTGTCTGTCGCGCTCTACGGCGACGTCCAAGTCCTCACGATCGATGGGGATGGCCGTATCGTCATTCCTGAAGCGCTTCGCACGCACGCGGGTCTCGGTGATGACAGCGGCGGCCAGGTCACGTTTGTTGGCCTGGGTGACAAGTTCCAGATCTGGGCACCCCTAGCTTTTGACGCCCGCCGCAAAGCCGCCCGCGACAAAGTCCAAGAACACCGGAAGTTGCTGGGTGGGTCGTCGGGCTGACGACGCCGCGATGCCCGGTCCGAAATTGCGACCATCTCCTGCAAAAATTTGAACGACGCTAGTCTGGTGCGGCGGCTGGGGCTGCGCGTCCGCCG
>JBBRKD010000400.1:0-2944 GCA_038218255.1 Hyphomicrobiales bacterium
AGCGCTACGGTATCGACATCTCAAAGCGCACGAAACACGGCGCGCTTGTCGACAGCCTCCTGCTCGCGGACGTTTACATCGAATTGCTCGGCGAGCGGCAGGCAGCCCTCATCCTCGGCAGCAAAAACGCTCCCGCTGCCCAAGACCAAGGCGGGGGCCAAACACGCGGCAGTGCTCAGCGCCCCAAGACCTCACCCCGGCCCACGCCCCTTCCGTCGCCGCTCACGCAGGCCGATCTCGACGCTCATGCGGCCTTCCTAGCCCCCCTCGGCGACAAGGCCCTCTGGAAGCGCTATCGCTGATACGATCTCAGTTCGACAGGCTAGGTCGTCCGCCGAGTTCCTGCTGGCGGCGAATGTAGAGCGCGCCGAAATCGATCGGGTCGAGCAGCAACGGCGGATAGCCGCCTTCGCGCGTGATGTCGGCGACAAGCCTGCGCAGGAACGGAAAGATGATCGCCGGGCAATTGATCAACAGGAAGGGTTCAAGCGCCGGTTCTGGCACGTTTTGCAACTTGAACAGCCCGCCGTAGACGCACTCCATGATGTAGATCGTGCCGTCGGCGTTGGTCGCATGCGCCTTGAAGTCTATCGCGCTCTGGTACAGTTCGGGCCGCAGACGTTCCGCGTTCACGTTGACTTCAAGCTTAAGGTTCGGGTTGTCGCCCGGCCCATCCATCATGCGTAGAATGTTGGGGTTTTCAAACGACAGGTCCTTGATGAACTGGCCCACCACCTGCGCTTGCATCTGGGGTGCCTGCTTGTCGCCGGCCGTCCCACCATTTGTATTGTCTGCCATCTTGGTCCCCTCTTGGTCGGCGTTACAACGCCGATTCTATCGCGCGGCGGTCGCTATCATGCGTTGCCGGTCGGAGCAATTGTCATACGTCGGGCGGCGTGCGGCGGGGTTGCGATGCGGGCCCATCATCCACCGGCTTCTCCTCGATGCGCTCGTAGTTGGCCTCGATCGTCGGCGCAGGCCCGGTGCGGCGCGGCCGCTCAGGCTCTCCCCGCGCGCGCCGTCTGCGGACGACCATGCCGGACACAACCCCACGCGCCACGATCCAGCGCGCTGCCGCTTGCCGAAGCGGCGGGATGAGCAGCAGCACGCCCACGCAATCGAGGATCAAGCCAGGCGCGATCAGACAGCCGCCCGCCACCATCAGCAGCATGCCCTCCATGACGGGTTCGGCGGGGGGTTCGCCCGCGCGCACCCGCTCCATCATGCGGCGCACCACGCCCAGCCCCTGCAGGCGCAGCACCATGGTTCCTGCGATGAACGTGCCCACGATGATTGCCAGCGTCGGCCACAGACCGATCATCCCGCCGACCTTGATCAGCACGGCGATCTCCAGCAGCGGCAGAGCCACCAGCAGCAAGAGCATGATCAAACCCAGGGGCGGCATCACGTTTCAGCCTGTTCGACGGAGTGGGGCGATCTGCAACTTAGGATATTGCGTTCCTTATGCCAGTTGGCAATCGGTGGCAGGTGCCCTACATCTCTAGCAGCGAGAGCCTGCGCCCGGATATCCTTTTGCGCGCGGCATCGGCATACCCTGTGTCCTGCGGACCGCTTCTCCGGTGGGCGTTGTGATGTGACGCGGGGCGCGCCCAGGCTCCAACTCGAACAGAACTCGAACGGAGAGCATGCGATCATGGACGGAAAACTGGATATGATCACGCTGTTGTCACTCGTCGTCGCGGTCATCGCGGTGCTCAAACTGCGCTCGGTGCTCGGTAAGGACACCGGCGATGAGGCGCGGCGCGCCGAACGCGCCCAGGCCGAGCGTCGCCGCCAGCAGGCAGCCGACGGCGGAAAGGTCGTCGCCCTTCCCCGCCGCGATGCAGCCGCTGGTGCGGACACCGTGACCGCGAGCGGCAACGTCGCCGTGGCTGACGGTGAGCAGCGCATCCGCTCGTTTGCTGCCAGCGACGCGACCGTCATGGGCGGCCTGCTCGACATCTTGAAATACGATGCGGCGTTTGATCCCACGGTCTTCCTCGGCGGGGCCAAGCAGGCCTACGAAATGATCGTGACCGCCTTCGCCGAAGCCAACCGCAAGATCCTGAAGGACCTTCTGAGCCGCGAGGTGTTCGACGAGTTCGTAGCCGAACTCAACGCTCGCGACCGGCGCGGCGACGTGATCGACCAGAGCTTCGTTGGCATCAACAAGGCCGACATCGTAGATGCCGAGATGAAGGGCGGCGTCGCCACCGTCACCGTGCGCTTCGTCAGCCAGCTCATCTCAGCAACGCGCGACCGCACCGGCACCGTCACCTCAGGCGATCCGCAGAAAATCCGCGATGTCACCGACGTGTGGACGTTCAGCCGCGATATCTCATCCGCCCGCGCCCGCCAGAACCTCAACTGGAAACTCATTGCCACGCAGGAGTCGTGATCGTGTTTGCGCTCCCGGGCTGAAGGCGCTCGCAGTGGATCGAAAGCGTTCCGCTGCTCCCCGGCCCTCCGCAGGGGCGCGTAACGTGTTCAATTTGCCGCTGCACGGCTGGCGCGGGTCCCCTTGCTGACTGACGGTGACGCCTCATTTTTCCAGTGCTGCGATATCTGCGTCGAAACTTTTGAGATATCCGATCCAAAGTTGATGACCCGATTGCGCTGCAAATGGTGCAACAAGTGCGCGTCCGGCTTTGAATAACTGTAATGCCTCCTTCGCATCGCCGTGCGCCCTGTGCCACTGACCTAACTTCCCATGACTGGCTGCCAGGTCTGCCTGCCATTCCGCATTTCCCGGGTCGGCCTTGGCGAGTTTGTCGGCGATAGCAAGGGACGCTTTATAGCTGTCGATGGCGGCGGCGAGATCGCCCTGGTCGCGCTGTACGTCGCCAATCTTGTTGTGCGAGACCGAGAGATCGCGCTGCCATTACGCATTTCCCGGGTCGGCCTTGGCGAGTTTGTCGGCGATAGCAAGGGACGCTTTATAGCT
>JBBRKD010000401.1:0-2942 GCA_038218255.1 Hyphomicrobiales bacterium
TACTGGGGTCTTTGCCGGACTGTTCCGCAGCCACGGGCATCACTGACGATGCAACCACAAACCCGAGCATGACGATCGCAAGTAATTTTTCCATCTGATCGCTCCATATTTCTAAATATTTTCATAGACTTATCGAGTAACTGATTGTGACAATGCGCCGTCCGGGATCGGTTGAAAAGTCGTGCTGCCTACCTAAGGGGACGGCAAAAAATACGTAGGCCAAAAATAAGGATGAGCGAGGTGCGATCTCAACGCGGGAGGGAGCGCGCGAGATGGTCTTGCAAAAGCTGGGTAAAGCTTCCAGCATCGAGCCGTCGTAAAATGTTGGCCCGATGGACTTCGACGGTCCGCGGACTAAGACCGAGTTCCTTGGCCACGTCCTTGGTCTGCAAGCCTCTCATCAAAAGATCAAAAACGGCCCGCTGGCGAGCCGTCAACTTGGCCCGCTGACCATCCAGCGGGGTTGTTTGCGGAACGGGTGGCGCGTCCCGCACATCGAACATTTGGCCAACGAGTCGGATGGCGTGGCTAGCGTCGGGCGTGACCCGAAAGAGCTGCAAGCAGCCCTGCAACACCGTTGTTCCCGCCTGTAAGTGAAACCGCAAATCACCCGGCCCCCGATCCACGATAATCACGGGGAGGACAACGCTGGGTTGCTCGCGAGAGGATAGCGTTTGATGGCTACCCCGCTCGGGGACAGGCCGCAGCGCGCCGGCAACGGGTGCGTGCGTTGTGCGATGACCGCCGCTGTCACTCTCCCTGTCGCGGATCAGCGCACAACGATGTGCGATCTCGTCCATGACGCAAGCCGCAACATCTTTCATGATGTTTTGATCAGATCTCGTCCAGGATGTGGGCTTCGGCGCGATGGCGCAACAGCTGCCAAGCGTATGATTGGAGGCGGCAGTGAGTGGCACGCCGAGATACGCAATGACATTCAGGAGGGAAATTGCGGGATTTGAAGCAACGAGTGGATCGAGCCGTGCGTCATTGACAACGAGCGGCAGCCCGCGCGCGACCACGTGTCTGCAGAAGGAATGGGACAGCGGGGTCTCGAGGATCGTTTGCCATGGCTCGGGCAGTCCAAAACTGCTTTTGAAGAACTGGCGTCGGTCGTCGACCAGCGACATGAGCACGATCGGCACTTGGAGAGCGCGCGCAGCAATCCGTGTCAGCCGGTCGAAACACGGCTCGGGCGCCGTGTCGAGTAACTGAAGGTCGATGAGTTCTCTGATCCGGTCTCCATTATAAAGAGCGTTGCCAGAGCGTGCATTACCGGACATTTGGGCCATAATTCGCACCCCCGCCGAAACAATCGAAGCCGTGACTCCTCACGTGAAAATCGTGGTCGAGCGTCAAATAAACTCAGTCCAAACATGGGCCGATGTACGCCGTTGTCAAATCACAACGGGACATGCAGACCACCCGCAGACCAGAGCGCCTGTGCAAGCCGGGCTGGCGGCGGAGTAAAGTGGCAGGCGCACAGAGGGACGGCGCACAGACGAACACAGCCCTGCGTCACCACTCGACAATCCCACCCTTTTGGCGTATCGACCGCCACCCACCCAACTCTTGGGCCGCACGAGCCGTGCGCGAGCTTCGCTTCACAGCGAACCGGCGCAGCTCCTCTGCCATGTTGAAAAAAATCAGGAACGAACGACAATGAACATCATTCAACAGATCGAACGCGACCAGATGGACGCGGTGCTTGCCAAGCGCGGCGTGCCAGAATTCTCGCCCGGCGACACCTTGAAAGTCATGGTAAAAGTCATCGAAGGCGAAGGCGAAAAGCGCACCACGCGTCTCCAGGCCTACGAAGGCGTCTGCATCGCGCGCGCGGGCGGTGGCATCAATGAGAGCTTCACGGTCCGTAAAATCTCCTACGGCGAAGGCGTGGAGCGCGTGTTCCCGATCTATTCGCCCTACATCGCCGAAATCGAAGTCGTCCGCCGCGGCAAGGTCCGTCGCGCCAAGCTCTATTATCTGCGCAGCCGTCGCGGCAAGTCGGCGCGTATCGTTGAGCGCACGGACATGCGCGCCCGTAAGCTGAACGCGGCCTGGAAGGGCTTCAAGAAGCAAAAGGGCGACGCCGACGATCTGGCCCAGATCACGGGGATCAGCACCGATCTCGCGGCCCGTCTGAAGCAGCTCAACTGCGTGAAGTATGACCAGATCGCCAACTTCTCTGGCGAAGACATCGGCCACGTGGAAGACGCACTCAACATCCACGGCCAGATCGAGAAGAACGGCTGGATCGGCCAAGCCCGCGCCCTCCTCACGGCTGCCCCCGAAGTCGCCGAAGAAGCCCCCAAGGCGTAACGCGCGCCGCATGGGCTGATATTAAAAACGCCGGGGCACACGCTCCGGCGTTTTTGTTTGAGCGGCCGCGTTGCGCGCGGTTGCATTCCGTCTACATAATGGACGACGTCAAAACGAGATCCCCTCTCCCATGTCCAATCTCGGCCTCTCCCCCGCGCCTCAGCGCGAAGACAAGATCAAGCTGCACGGCCCCGATGGGTTTGCCGCGATGCGCAAGGCCGGGCGGCTCGCCGCCGAAGCGCTCGATATGCTCGTGCCGCACGTCAAGCCCGGCGTCACGACGGAAGCGCTCGATACGCTCGTCTTGAACTTTGCGCTCGATCACAAGGCGCTGCCAGCCACCCTCAACTATCGCGGCTACGCCCACTCGATCTGCACGTCGATCAACCACGTCGTCTGTCACGGGATGCCCGGCCCCAAGCCCTTGCGCGAAGGCGACATCATCAACATCGACGTGACGCTGATTGTCGACGGCTGGCACGGCGATACCAGCCGCATGTACGGCGTCGGCGCCATTTCGCGCCGCGCCGCGAGGCTGTTGGACGTCACCTACGAATCGCTCGCGCGCGGCATCGAGGCGGTGCGCCCTGGCGCCACCACCGGCCACATCGGTGAAGCCATCC
>JBBRKD010000402.1:0-2938 GCA_038218255.1 Hyphomicrobiales bacterium
CCAGCGTCGGCGAGCACAGACCGGCCCTCATGCAGCGTATCCTGGTACTTCGGGTCGCCCACAATTGGATGGCCAATCATCGCCATGTGCGCGCGCAACTGATGCTGGCGGCCCGTGACCGGCTTGAGGCTAACCCACGCGACCTTGTGAGCAACGCGGTCAATCACCGAATAATGAGTGGTCGCGTGCATCGCCTTGTCCTGCTCGCCGGGCTCAGCTTTACGGACGCGGTCTTCGCCCTTGTCGTTGGTTCCTTTGACAAGCGCCGCTTCGATTTTGCCCTGAGGAGGCTTGGGCACGCCATTGACGAGCGCCCAATAGGTCTTCGCCGCACTGCGCGACTGGAACACCTTGCCAAGCTTGGCGGCCGCATCGCGTGTTTTGGCGACCAGCAGAATGCCCGTCGTATCGCGGTCAATCCGGTGGACGAGCCGCGGCCGGTCGCCAAACCGATCCACCATGCCAGCCAGCATGCCATCGATGTGGTGGCGCGTACCGGTGCCGCCTTGCACCGAGAGGCCGAACGGCTTGTTGAGGACAAGCACCTTGTCGTCCTCATAGAGGATCATGGCTTCGATCGCATCGCGGTCGGCCTTGGGCGCACCGGCTGCCTTCATGGCGGCCTGAAGGACCGGGTTTTCCTTTTTGGGCAGCCGCACGACCTTGGGCACGCGGATTTGCGCACCGGGCTCGACGCGCTCTTTCGCCTCGACGCGTTTGCCGTCCAGGCGAACCTGCCCTGAGCGCAGCAGCTTCTGCAGATAGGCTTGGCTCACATCGGGAAAATGCTGGCGGAACCAACGGTCGAGGCGCTGCCCACCGTCACGCTCGCTGACCACGATCGTTTCAAGCTTGTCGGCTTTGTCGGGTTTTGTTTCAGCGTGCGATGTCACGAGACGAGGGCCTTTGTGATGGCGAGACCCGCATAGAGGCCCAGAATGGAAAAGAGGACGGAGCCTAGCACGTAAACCGCCGCTGCTATGTGCTGCTTGCCGTCGATGAGGTTAGCCGCATCCAGCGAGAAGGCCGAAAACGTGGTGAACCCGCCCAAAATGCCGGTCGCAAGAAACGTCCGCGCCTCGGGAGAGCCTTCAAAACGCGCCGCAACGAGCGTCACGACGACGCCCATCAGGAACGAGCCCGCGATATTGATCGTGAACGTCCACCACGGGAAGCCCGCGCCCAGCGTTCGTACCATAGCCGATTGCACAAGATAACGCGCGCCAGCACCAATGCCGCCGCCGAGCGTTGCCAGGAGGAGGAGCCGCATCTGAATTCGCCCGTCGTTGCACCAAGGAAGCCGCGATCTATACGCCGTCGCGCCGCTGGTGAATAGGCTGGCCGCGCAAGGTAACCCGGCAAGAGCCCACGAGAACCACCCATGCAACCTGATCCCAACCGCGACCTGACCGACGACGAGGCTATGGCTGCAGCCATCACCGACCCGGATAAACTGACGCGGACGCCCGAGCAGTGAGCGCGCTTTCAGCGCGTGCAACCCCTTAAGCGGCTGCGTTGGTCGTTGAGGCTATCGCACGAGGCTTTCGCCGCACGGTTCCAAAGCCCACACGGCACGCTGCGCCACTGGGAGCAGCATCGCTCAGAACCCAATCAAGCGGCCAAGGCCGACCTGAAGGTCATCGCCGCCATGCCGCAGGCCGTCGAGAACGCGCTGGTGGGGTGAGCGCTTCGCTTGCCGGGTCGTGTCGGTGGATGCGTCTCCGCGCCAATATGGACGCCGCCGATATTCTCGCGCATGTAGTGTCTGAATTAAAACCGCCGCGAAAGGTCGCCGCCAATGTTCAACCCCGAAAAGCCGCCCGAGCTAAGCGTCGCCCGCTGGCTCAACACCGACGAGACGCCGACGCTGGCTGCCTTGCGCGGCAAAGTCGCCGTCGTGGTCGCGTTCCAGATGCTGTGCGGCGGGTCGATCAAGCACGCGCTGCCGCAGGCTCAGCGGATCAGCAAGAGCTTCCAGCGCGATCAGGTTGCCGTGATGGCGTTGCATTGCGTGTTTGAACGGCATGCTGAAATGACGCCCGACAAACTCGCAGCGTTTCTGGCCGAACAGGGGGTGACGATCCCGGTCGCGATCGATGCGCCGGGTAAGCGGGCCAAACAAGACCCGCCTCAGACGATGGTCGCCTACGAAATCCAGGGCACGCCGACCATTCTCCTGTTCGACCGCCAGGGCCGCTTGCGGCGGCACTACCTAGGCCAAGTTGACGATCTGCGGCTCGGCGCTGAGATCATGGCGCTGACGATGGAAGACGTGGCCGCGCCGCGCGAAGCCTCCATCGCCATCGAGCGGCGGCTGCATGCAGCCCTTAGCGATCCCCACGATCATGACCATCACGGCCACGACCATGTGCATGGGCCCGACTGCAACCACGGCCCCGATCCCGCGCCTGCCGCCCATGTCCATGGACCAGGGTGCGGCCATGATCACAGTCATGATCATAGCCATGATCAGGGGCACGATCAGGCGGCCGAAGTCGCCAAGCGCGCAGTGGCCGACGCGGTGCGCGCGCAACTCAAAGCGAAGCGGTAACCCGCATGGCCGCTCGCAAGGGTCCAATCCAGCCAACCAAGCGACCCAAGGCTCCGATCGCCACAACCGCCAAGCCCGCAACAGCTCCGCCCTCTGAGTATCCCAAAAAGACGATCGCGCTGGTCTATGATTTCGACGGCACGCTCTCACCAAAGCCGATGCAGGAATATTCCCTGCTGCCCAAGATCGGCGTCGAGGCGGCAGCCTTCTGGGAAGAAACCAATCGGCTTGCCTTGGAGCAGAGCGCCGATCCGCTGATCACGTACATGCACCTCATGTACAAGAAGGCAAAGGCCGCCAACGTGCGCATCGACCGCGCCGATCTGGTGGCGCTGGGGCGCGATGTCGAGCTGTTTCCAGGCGTCGACGAGTGGTTTTCCGAGATCG
>JBBRKD010000403.1:0-2934 GCA_038218255.1 Hyphomicrobiales bacterium
TCGGTGCCGATACGCGGTCGTCGGCGGAGTTTTCGTTTTTTCTGGCGATGCCGACGATGGCGGGAGCGTTCGCCTACGACCTGTACAAGAACGGGTCGGGCCTCACTGCAGGTGCGGTGAGCGACATCGTGCTCGGGTTTATCGTGGCCTTCATCACCGCCGTGATTGTCGTCAGATACCTGCTCGATTTCGTGTCAAAGCACGGCTTTGCGCTGTTTGGCTGGTGGCGGATCATCGTCGGTGGGGTCGGGCTCGGGGCTCTTCTGGTGATGCGTACCTAATCGAATGGCCACGCAAAAAAACGCCCCCGGTTTTTGCGACGGGGGCGTTTGTTGTCTTGGAGGCGAGGCTGGGCTTAGTTGAGGCTTGCGATTGCAAGTTCATCTTCCATCGCGTGCCCAACGGCGGCCTGGATCGTGTCGGTCAGCGCGATTGGCGTGCCGTCGGCTCCGTGCAGTGAGAACAGGCTGGTGTTTTTGGGCAGGCCCTTCACGGTCGGAAACATCGCCTTTGCCTCCGCCGACGACAGAACCTTAATGTAGGCGACCTCACCATCACCCAGACGGGCAAGTTCACGGTCACTCATGACCGCTGGAGCTGAACTTTTGCGGGATTTCGAGGTTCGTGTTGAGGTCTGAGCCATGACGCTGATCCTTCTTCAAAAAGGGTGGCAGGCGAAGTCACGTCAAAGGGGTAAGCAACTCGATACTTGCGAGTATGCGTGACTCTTCGGCGGATGGGTGTTGCTAAAGTGTCGGCTTCAGGAATTCTTGTCGCCGATCGAGATGGTTTGCACTTTACGCTCGGGAGCGAGGCGGACGAGGTCGATGGACAGCAGCCCGTTGCTGAGGTTGGCCGAGCGCACCTCTAGGCCATCGGCGAGGACAAAGCTGCGCGAGAACTGACGCGCTGCGATGCCGCGATGGATGTACGTGCGTGGCGTGTCGTCGACCTGCTTGCCGCGGACCGTCAGATGCTTGTCTTCGAGCTGGATATCGAGCTGTTCGCGGGTAAAGCCTGCCACGGCGAGTGTGATGCGGAGCGTATCTTCCCCATCATTGTTAGCGGGATTGCCAGCAGGCGGCGTCAATCGCTCGATGTTGTAGGGCGGATAACCGTCGCCGGAGGATTTCGCCGTGCGGTCAATCAAGCGTTCTAAATCTTCAAACCCGAGAAGCAGCGGGCTCGACTGTAACGTGATGCGTGACATGCTGGGCCCTGTGACTAGCGACCGATGCTGGGGCGAGCCCGTGAGGCACTCGCTGCTTCAGTTGATATGGTTTGTGGCCCTGCATTTTCAAGATGAACGAGTGGCCCAAGGCGAGCTGGACGGGCTCACGATCCGATCACGGAAAAGCTATTGGCGCGTGTTTGCGTGTTCAGCTAATTAACTCGTTATCGGCCTTCGGCACCGCGCCGCCGTCGACCACACCACAGCAACCCTTTCACCTTTGAGGAGATCGTCATGAAGATCTGGAACAAGCCGCAAGTTCGCGAACAGGCCGTTGGCATGGAAGTCACCGCCTATCTCCCGGCTGACATCGACCTCATCTAAGAATTCGTCCGGCGACGGGTGAGTAAGAACGGCACCTCGGCTTCCCGCCGCAGGTGCCGTTTTCCGTTCTGGTCGGCCTGTTGAAGTCCGGCTGCTGAAGTCCGCCTGTTGAGGCCGGCCCATGCCGGTATGACGAAAAAGTTCAGATGATACATCGGATCCTGCCCAAGGCCCGATACGTGCCTGAGGCCTACTTTTTTTGCGCGAAACAAGGGGTTGTGGCGGCGCATGCGTCGGGTCTGATGGACTGCGACACACGCGGCCAGTAGATTTGATGCCTTGCATTTCGCACTGCACTATGAGATACACGTCTATCGCGGCATGGCTGCGATCTACGGTGCTCCAGCCGCGTGAAACGGTTTAATTTAGGGCCATGCTGCCGAACGGCAGCGCCCGCGACCGTCCCTGTTGAGCGCTGTCGACCTCTGATCCGATGCCCAGGACACGCGGGGCATCACCACACAGGTGACCAGCGTCAACCTCCCAGAATCTTGGTCCATGCCGCTGTGCATGGCCGGTTCGCGACGTTGGTCGTTTTGAAAGCAAGACTTTGACAAACATCATCGAAACCGGCACGTCCGTGTCGGCACCCGCATTTTCGTTCGCTTCGCTCAATCTGGTGCCCGAGCTTCTGAAGGCCCTCGAAGCCGAAGGCTATACCACGCCGACTCCGATCCAGCTGAAAGCGATCCCGAGCGTTCTCGACGGCCGCGACCTTTTAGGGATCGCCCAGACTGGCACCGGCAAAACGGCGGCCTTCGCCCTCCCCATCCTGCAGCGCCTTATGGCGGCCCGCAAGCCCGCCGCCCGCAATGGCTGCCGCGCGCTGATCCTGTCTCCGACGCGCGAACTCGCTTCGCAGATCGCCGAAAGCTTCAAAACGTACGGTCGCCACACGGGCCTCCAAACTGGCGTCATCTTTGGTGGCGTCGGCTACAAGCCACAAATCAACCTGTTGTCGCGTGGCGTCGATGTGCTCGTTGCAACGCCTGGCCGACTTATCGACCTGATGCAGGAAGGCCATTTGGCACTTGGTTCGACAGAAATCCTCGTGCTCGACGAAGCCGACCAGATGATGGATCTTGGCTTCATCCGCCCCTTGCGGCAGATCGTGGCCAAGCTCTCCCACAAGCGTCAGAGCCTCTTCTTCTCGGCGACGATGCCACATGAAATCGGTTCGCTGGCTGCTGAGCTGTTGCGCGATCCGGTGCAGGTGTCCGTTACGCCGGTCGCCAAGACCGCCGATCGTGTGACGCAGCAGGTCATCCACGTTGAAGCCTCCAAAAAGCGGGCGCTTCTGGTGGAACTTCTGGTCGATTCCGGGTTGTCGCGCGTTTTGATCTTCACGCGCACCAAGCGCGGGGCCGACAAGGTTGCGC
>JBBRKD010000404.1:0-2926 GCA_038218255.1 Hyphomicrobiales bacterium
GCCTCCGACGTCGACGTTGACTTGCAAGCCCTCACCACCGCCCCGGCGCGCCTCTGCGGTTCCGCATACGCCAACCGCACTTGCCGCAAACACGGCCGCCACGGCCAAACACTTGAAATACTGAGCAAAACGCATTCTAAACTCCTCGTGACCCCACAAGCCGAGACGCCGCGACTGCTGAACCCGCAATCGCGATCGGCTCGTTAACTGGTTAAGACGGGTCCATCAGGATCGCAACCCGTTCCAGCAAGGCCATATGCCGCCTGCGTTATTCCGCAGCCACCTTGACCGACTTAAGCGCCGCCAACGCCCGATCCCGCGCCTTCGCGTGGTCAACGATTGGCTGTGGATAAGTTTTGCCTAACGTCACTCCGGCGGCTGCCAGCACCAGCGGCGGCGCCGCCCAGGGTTCGTGAATGTGGGCCGTCGGCACCCGTGCCAGTTCGGGCAGCCAACGCCGCACGTAGGCGCCATCAGGGTCGTATGTTTCGCCCTGCCGCGTGGGATTGAAGATGCGGAAATAGGGTGCCGCATCCGCGCCACAGCCCGCGACCCACTGCCAGCTCGCCGCGTTGCTCGCAAGATCAGCGTCCACCAGCGTATCCCAAAACCACGCCTCGCCTGCCTGCCAGGGGATCAGCAGATCTTTGACCAGGAACGAGGCCACGATCATGCGCACCCGGTTGTGCATCCACCCCGTGGTCCACAATTCGCGCATGCCAGCGTCCACGATCGGATAGCCCGTTTGCCCGCGCTGCCATGCCCGCAAGCCGCTTGCATCGTCAGCCCAAGGAAAAGCCTGGAACTGCGGCTTGAACGGTTCCTCGGGCAGCGTCGGCCAATGGACCAGCAAATGGGCTGCAAACTCCCGCCACACGATCTCCTTCAGGAATGTCTCAAGCCCCTTGTCGGGATGTCCGCCGCGCGACCTCACGATGGCTGCCGCGGACTGCGCCGCATACCAGCACGTCGCTGGACTGATTTCGCCAAAATGCAGGTGCGGCGATAGCCGCGACGTGCCCGGGCGATCGGGCCGGTTGCGCTCTGCGTCGTATTCGCAAAGTGCGTCGTCGAGAAACGCGCTAAGCTTATCATGCGCACCGGCTTCTCCTGGCTGCCAGTGGGCGTCAAACGCGCCAGACCAGTCCGGCTTGACCGGGTGCAGCGCCCAATCTTCCAGCTGCTCGCTCGCTGGAAACGCGGTGGGAGCCGCCAGCACGATCGGGGCTGGGACGGGAGGTGCGGGTGGTTCTGAGGCCGTCAGCGCGCGCCAGAACGGCGTGTAAACTTTGAACGGCTGTCCGCCTTGCGTGCGGATCGCATCAGGCCGCTTCAGCAGCGCGCCCTGGAGCCGCTTCAAGGCCACGCCGGATCGCGCCAAAGCTGCGTGCGCGTCCGCCTCAACCGCGTGGGCCCATGGCTCGTGCGCCGCCAGACAAAATACCGTATCGGCGCTTGTTTCGGCAGCGACCTGGGCCAGCACGTCGGCCGCCACGCCACGCCGCAGAACCAGCCGGTTCCCGATCGCCCGCAATCCGCTATCCAGCGCCACGAGGCTGCGGTTCAGCCACCAGCGTGACGCGCCTCCCATCCGCCAAGCCCCAGGCGAAACATCGTCCAGCACATAGAGCGCAATGACCGGCGCGCCGCTCGCGGCTGCTGCTGCGACCGCGCGCTGGTCGGCCAGGCGCAGGTCCTGACGGAACCAGACGATCACGGGTTTCATGGCTGCTCCGAAAGCTCGCAAAATGGTGTGCCCACACGAACGTCATGCGCGCGGCGTCAGATCAAGGATCAGTTCCCAAACAACAGATCGAAAATCGACTTGGGCTTCGTGCGCGGCTGGCCCGACGCTGTGTTGTTACCTGCGTTGCTACCAGCCGAGCGCTGCGGACGATCGCCTTTTTGGGGCGGGACCGGTTCGCCGTTGGCGCCAACGGCGTCAGGGTCGCCCGCGCCACGCCGCACGCGCACATCACCACGCGCGCCCCCCACAGCTCCGCGCAGGTTGAATTCGTCGGTGACGCCATCGATGCTCGCAACCACCACGCGGCCGTCTTCCCACGTCCAGGTCGCCGCCTTCGCACCCAGCTTATGCGGTTCGACCGCGATGACACTGCGTGCGGCCAGATCGATGATGGCCGTGAGTTCAATCTCTTGCGCGCCTGCAAGCGTTGCGACGCTGCCGCCCTGGAACCGAAGGAGGCCAATCCCCTTGAAGGGCGCTTTTTTCACCTCGTAGTCGATCAACTTGGGCTGGCCGCGCCCGGTCGATTCCAGCGGCACGCGCAAACCGGGTTGCTCGGTGTTGACCGCGAAATAATCGTTGCCCCGTGTCCCGACGGCCCAGCCCTCAATGCCGAGGCCAGCGACCGGCACGTCGGCCGTGTCGGGTAGCTCGCCGCCGACCCGCTTGAGGGCCTCGGCTGCCAGCGGCAAGTCGGCGCGCGCAGCCAGCGCCCGTCGGTAATCAAACACAGCGTCTGCCGTGCGGCCCAGAGCCTCCGAAATGACGCCCCGCGCCCAGAAGGCTTCCGCGCGGTTGGGATCGAGCCTCAGCGCCGTTTCGACGTCCTTGAGGCCCACGTCAGTTTGTCCGGCCTCGTTGTAGACGATGGCGCGATAGGCAAACACCACCGGGTTCTTGGGGTCGAGTTCGACCGCGCGATTTAGATCAACAAACGCCTCTTCGTAGGATTCGACATACCCATTGGCGAGACCCCGGCCCGCAAACGCTGCCGCCGATTTGCCGTCGAGTTCGATGGTGCGGGAAAAATCACGCAGGGCAGAGGCGAAATTGCGCACACCAAGATACGCGTGCCCGCGCAGCAGATAGAGTTCGGCGTTGCCAATGTCGAAGGCAATGGCGCGGGAGAAATCCTCGATGGCATCGTCATAGCGTGCAATGCGGATCTTGGCAGCAGCC
>JBBRKD010000405.1:0-2923 GCA_038218255.1 Hyphomicrobiales bacterium
CGTCCGCCTGATGGAAATGGCCGACAAGTTCAACTTACCCGTGATCACGCTCGTCGATACCGCCGGGGCCTATCCCGGCATCGCTGCGGAAGAGCGCGGACAGGCCGAAGCCATCGCCCGCTCCACGGATTGCTGTCTGATGCTCGGCGTGCCCATCGTGTCGGTCATCCTGGGCGAAGGCGGGTCGGGCGGCGCCATCGCGATTGCGACCGCCAACCGCATCATCATGCTTGAACACGCCATTTATTCCGTGATCTCTCCGGAGGGAGCCGCGTCCATCATCTGGCGCGACAGCGCCAAGCGTGAAGAAGCGGCGACCGCCATGAAGATCACGGCTCAAGATCTCGAACAGCTCGGTGTGATCGACGACATCATCAAGGAGCCGGTCGGCGGCGCGCATCGCGACCATGCGAGCGTCATTCGCGCGATCGGTGACGGGATCGCGGCCGCCCTTGCCGATTTCGACGGCAAGAGCCCGGCTGAGATCCGCAAGCATCGGCACGACCGCTTTTTAGAAATCGGCCGATCACTGTAACGCTACGCTGCAACTGCGGTCGCCCGCCGACTGCCGTCCGACGGCCCACAGCTGGCCCAGAGACGGCCCAGAGCTGGCCGCATTCGTCGAGCACTTGTGCTAGGGCTTGAGGCTTGACTGAGTCGTGAGGCTACGCGATGGCGTCCGGCTCGCGGCTCGGGCGGCACAGCATTAATGGGACGTTAACGGGGTTTTGCGCACATGTGCGAGCCGTGTTTAAAATGCGCGATGGAAGCGGCGGTCGTTTGTGCGGCGGTGTGTGCGCCGGTGTGTAAGGCGGGTTTTGCTGTGGTTGTTGCGTGGGGTCGTGCGTGCGTTTGCGTCGAGTGTTGCGAATGACGGCTGGCCGACCTTCGACGCTAAAGGCCTTCGCGCCACGGCGGCCAAAGCGTGCCGTCACGCTCGCGATCTCGTTGCTGGCCGCTGCCGTTCTGGCGGGATGCGGCACGTCGCAACTGCTGCCGGTCGCCGATCAGCCGCTCTCGAAAGAGACGCTGCAGCTTCTCGCCAAGAAAAATATGACGCCTGAAGCGCCGATGTTCGTGCGCATCTTCAAGCAAGATTCCGAACTCGAAGTATGGAAGCAGCGCGACGACGGCCGCTTCCATCACTTCAAGACCTACCCGATCTGCAACTGGTCGGGCGAACTTGGTCCCAAGCTCAAGCAAGGCGACAAGCAGGCGCCCGAGGGCTTCTATACGGTTGCATCAAACCAGCTCAATCCGAACTCCAGCTTCCATCTGGCTTTCAATCTGGGCTTTCCCAACGCCTACGATCGATCGCTCAGTCGCACCGGCGATTTCATCATGATCCATGGCAAATGCCGCTCGGCGGGGTGCTATGCCATGACGGACGCGCTGATTGAGGAAATTTACGCGCTTGGCCGCGACAGCCTCAAAGCTGGACAAAAAACCATCCCCGTCCACGCCTTCCCGTTCCGCCTCACCGACAGCAACATGGCGCGCCACGCCTCCAGCCCATGGCTGCCGTTCTGGGCCACACTGAAAGAGGGCTACGATCATTTCGAGACCACGCGCATCCCTGCCGAAGTCGCCGTCTGCGAGCGCCGGTATGTCGTCAACGTGAAGCTGCCGCAAACCCGCGTCGACCCTGAACGGCTGTGCCCCATGATGGAGCGGCCACCGCTTGTCCCGTTCATACCCAAGCCCGGCGAACAACAGACGGCTGCCGAACGCATCTTCAGTCCGGGTCCCAAGACGCGAGACTTCGCGACGGTCGGCGCCGGAAGTGGCGCCGGAAGTGGCGGCGGCGGTGGCAGTGGCACCAATTTGCCGACGCAAGCCGGTTCAGCGCCAGCCGCCATGACCGGTCTCGGCTTCCAACCGCGGCCATAAGATGAGCCCCGCGCGCCGCCCGCTCGGCTTTGGCGTTTTTATTGTGGCGGTTGCTGCACTCGCGGCCGCGAGCTGGTTTTTGGCCCCTTTTTTAACGAGCGACCCCGAGCAACGCGCCATCGAGCGGCAACGGGCGAGCCATCTGGCCCGCGCCGCAGGTGATCTTCCCCTGACCGGCACGCCCGATCTTGCCGATCTCTCCGGTCGCTTGAAAGCTGCTGGCGTCACACTTGGCGCGCCCGTTCTCATCCGCATCTTCAAGCGCGAGTTCGAACTCGAGCTGTGGCTGTGGAAAGACGGCCACTACGCCAAATTTGCCACCTACCCGGTCTGCCGCTGGTCGGGTCGGCTTGGGCCGAAACTTGCAACCGGCGACAAGCAGGCCCCCGAGGGCTTCTATGCGGTCGCCGCCAGCCAGATGAACCCGCAGTCCCGCTGGCACCGCTCGTTCGATCTCGGCTTTCCCAACGCCTATGATGCCGCCCACGGCCGCACCGGTTCGGCCCTGATGGTCCATGGCGGCTGCTCGTCGGTTGGCTGCTACGCCATGACGAATGGGGTCATGGACGAAATCTGGCGGCTCACGACGGCGGCCCAGACGCAGGCGAAGCAGAAGCGCTTCCAGGTCCAGGTTTATCCCTTCCGGCTCGACGAGGCAGCCTTGACAGCCCGCGACGGCGATCCGCGCCTGCCGTTCTGGCGCGAGCTGCAGGTCGGCTACGACCTGTTTGAACGCACACTTCGCCCGCCCGTCCCCCGCGTGTGCCAGCGCGCCTACCAATTCACGCCCGGAACCGGGTTTGAAGCCCAGCCGGCACTCGCCACCGCGTGCAACGACGGGCAATCATTGCCTGTTCACCACGTCAAAAAACCACTCTGACGGCAGCCGCCGACCTGCTATAGCGAAACGACGTTTGAGATCGGGGTGCGGACGGCGCATCTGACGTGGAGCCATCACCGGGATGACCGACAGGCCGGGACATACGCTCATGTTGAGGCGCAAAAGCACGCCGCCGACAGCGAACGCCATCCG
>JBBRKD010000406.1:0-2916 GCA_038218255.1 Hyphomicrobiales bacterium
GTCTATGCTGATTTGATACTTGCCCGTCTCAAACGGAGCAGCTCACCGCAGCAGGGGATGTGAGACAGGTTCCGGTTAACTAAACTGGAAACTTCTTAGCCCCATCTTATCCAACTACCAGGCATAATCCTATCAAAGCTCCGGCAAAGGTCCTACGCTTACCAGCACTGGAGCCTCGACGTGCACCTTTCCTCTTTGCCTGTCATCCCGACTGGGCTGGATCGCCGAGATCCAGGCCGGAGCCGGGGGACGACATCGCATTTACGCGCGGTTCTCGACGGCATGTCGTGCGGCCTTCTGACATTCAACAGGAAGCTGGATGTCCTGTTTGCCAACAACAAGCTTGCGGCCACGCTGGAAATTCAGCCGTTGGTCGTCAAGCGCGCGGTGTCGCTCCTCGACATGCTCGAAGGGAGCGTAGTGCTGGGCAGCGCTGTGGTGCAGTCAGTCCACGAGGCTTGCCTCGCTGCCATCAACGCATCCGGCGAGCACAGGAGCACCTTGACGGTCACGGCAGGAAAAGTCTGCCGCTTCTTTGCTCTGCAGATCAGCCGGTTGGATGATGGCCAGTGGATGGTGTCGTTTGAGGAGATCACTGAGCGCCTTGTGGCCGAGGCGAGCGCCATTGAGCTTGCGCTGCGCGATCCATTGACCGGCCTACCCAACCGGGAGCTGTTCAACAGGCGAGCCGCCGGGGCACTGGCCGACATCGCTCCAGCTCTTGGCGAGCAGAGCGAGAACGGACTGGACACGATCAATCATGCCGTCCTGCTGGTCGATCTTGACCGGTTCAAGGCAGTGAACGACACCTTGGGCCACTCCGTCGGCGATGGACTCCTGCGCCTGGTGTCCAAGCGGCTGCGCTCGGTGCTGCGCCAGCATGACATGGTCGCCCGTCTCGGCGGCGATGAGTTTGCCCTGCTGATTTCATCGGCACCAGACATGACAAGCCTGACCCAACTGGCAGCTCGGAGCGTCGACGTGGTTGGCCGCCCCTTACTTGATTGACGGGCATCTGGTGAACATCGGTGCCAGCGTGGGTGTCGCCATCTCGCCGCATGACGGGTGCGAGCACGATCAGCTGCTGCGTAGCGCCGACTTGGCCCTTTATGCGGCAAAGCAAGCGGGGCGGAATACACACAGATTTTTCGAACCGGCGCTGGACGCTCGCGCCCTCGCGCGCCGGGCGATGGAGATCGACCTTCGCAAAGCACTTGCCTTGCGCGAGTTCGAACTGCACTACCAGCCGCAGATCGACCTCGACCTGGGCTCGATCGTCGGCTTCGAGGCGCTTCTGCGCTGGCGGCATCCCGAGCGGGGCCTGGTGTCGCCGGCCGACTTCATCCCGCTCGCGGAGCAGATCGGCCTCATTGTCCAGCTTGGCGAATGGGTGCTGCGCGAGGCCTGTCACGAGGCAGCACGGTGGCCAGGCAACGTGTCTGTCGCGGTCAACGTCTCATCGCACCAGTTCGGGGACACGGCCAGGCTGGTGGCGGTCGTCGCCCAATCGCTTGCGGCCGCTGGCCTGCCGGGACGCCGGCTAGAGGTCGAGATCACCGAGAGCGTGCTGCTGCGCAATGAGCAGGCGGCGCTCACAGCGCTGCATGAGCTGCGCGCCATGGACGTACGAGTGGCGATGGACGATTTCGGCACCGGCTATTCGTCGCTAAGCCAGCTGCGCAGCTTCCCGTTCGACAAGATCAAGATCGATCGGTCCTTCGTGAAGGATCACGGCGACATTGCCGGCCAGAACGCGATCATTCGCGCCATCACTGCGCTGG
Source organism: Hyphomicrobiales bacterium (assembly GCA_038218255.1). GTDB lineage: Bacteria > Pseudomonadota > Alphaproteobacteria > Rhizobiales > Hyphomicrobiaceae > JANXVY01. Next base: position 1,782 of record JBBRKD010000406.1, read on the forward strand.
GCGTCAGCCTGGGTATGTCCACGATCGCCGAAGGTGTCGAGACCCCCGACCAGCTCGCCCGCATCCGCGCCGAAGGCTGCACCTCGGTGCAGGGCTACCTGTTCAGCCAGCCAGTCCGGGTTGAGGAGGTCGCTTGCCTGATCGCCGACTTCGCTGCCCGCCAATCAAAATCCACTAACGCAGTTATCTGAAGAGGACGCTGCCAATCATGACCAAGCTCCACCGCCTTCTCTACTGCAGCCGTAATACCATCCCAGGCGCCACTGAGGCGGTCGCCGCCGAGGTCCGCGGGATCCTGGCCATATCGCGCGTGAACAACGCCCGTGACGGGGTGACGGGCGGGCTATTGTTCAGCAAGGGCTGCTTCGCCCAGGTGCTTGAAGGGCCGCTGGACGCAGTTGAGGCTGCATTCGAACGCATCCAGTGTGACGCGCGCCACAGCGAGGTGATTGTGCTGCAGACCGGACCGATCACCAAGCGCGACTTCCCGGATTGGTCGATGGCGTTCGCCGGCGCCGACGCGGCGGGCAGTTCACTTGCCGAGGTTACACTTGCAGGCGCCTTCTCCGGCCAGTCCAGCGCCGGTGACGAGATGCTCGACATGCTCAAGGCCTTGGTCGTGCGCGAGGCGGACTGGCTCGTATCGGCGGGCGCATCGGCAACCTTCTCGCGGCAGGATGCTTCCTGGGCAGCCTGAGCCGGAGCCGCAGCATACGTTCTGTAGAGGATGCCTGGACTGACCAAGAAGCGTGGTCATCCCGGCCAACAGTATGCTGCTCCCCCGTTTGCCGAGCATGAGGATGGCACGATGGTCGTCCTGGTCACCAACTGTGAGACTGGTCGTGGGTCTTGCCTAAAGGATGGGCCGGGAAGCACCTGACCGGGCCGGCAAAACGTCCAGCCACCAGGCGGGATGTGAAACCTGTAGGTGCCGGGATGTCGTCGGCGTGCAAACGCGGACAATGCAACGATCGTTTGTGAGAAGGTTTGGTTCACCATGCCGAAATCGACGTGAAAAGGCCTGTGTCTGTCCTACCGGCCTCCGACATCGATCGTCGTCGGGCGGGTCGGCCTGACATGGTCAGTCCGACCCTGATCCCGTTGCTGCGCAATCCTGTGCCAGCTGCGGGCCAGT
>JBBRKD010000407.1:0-2893 GCA_038218255.1 Hyphomicrobiales bacterium
CCTCCCGCAACGGACAAGATGTGGCGCGCGTACTCGCTGTGGCCGACGCAGCTGGGACGTTGCAGCTGACGGTGCCTGGCGACGCCTTACAGCCGGTTGATCTGGCGTTTACGTGCAACAATGAATAGACCGGCCCTGACAGGCATGGCGGCTGGTGGCGGGCTTGGTACACAAGCCAAGAGCCGACTGGTGGCGCTTGATGAAGGATTTGGACGGCAGTCGCCGCTCAGGGCGCACGTGTTCATCATGGGGCTGCTGTTTGCGGTTGCGGTCGCGATTGCCTACGTGCTGCTGCCGGGCGAGGGCGAACGCATCGCCATGCTCGAACGCGACGGCAAGACCGTTGAAGCGCGCCAAATTCTGGAAGCCTCCTACCAGGGCGGCGATCGCCGTCAGCGCACGCTGTTTCAGTTGCAAGGGCTCTACGAACAGGCCGGAAACCTGCCAAAGTCGCGCCAAATGCTCGAGCAACTCGCCGTTCTGCGGCCGCGCGATGGCGCCCTGCTGCGACAGCTCGGGCAGTTCTATCGCCAGACCCAGGACGAGAAGGCCTACGTGAGATCGCTCATCCAGCAAATCGATCTGCGCTATTCCGAGCCTGCGTGCCGGGATGTCATCGGGTTGCTGCGGCGGCAGGGCGCGTGGGGCGAAGAGCAGGCGATGCTGCAACGCTGCCGTCAGAAGGGCTATCGCAAGCCCGAAGATATGATCAGGCTTGCGTCGCTGTTGGCATCCGACGGCGACCTCAAGGATGCGTCGACCCTGTTGCGGTCGGTCGATGATCTGCGCAAGCTCAAAACCGAACGTGAAAAACTGCAGCTGTTCCAGATCCTGTTGAGTCTCGATCAGCTGGGAGAAGCACAGCGGCGCGCCGTGCGCTGGGTGAAAGGTGGTAAGGACGACGCGTTCACGCTCACGTTGGTTGGAACGCTCGTAACGGCTGGCAAATTCGATTCAGCCATCGAACTCGCTCGCGAGACGTCGGTGCCCGGCGATGGGGTGTTCTTGTCGATTGCCGAAGTGATGGTCGAGCGTGACCAGTTGATGGCCGCACGCGCGATCCTGCGCGGCTGGCTGGACAAGGCGAGCACGTTTGAGCCGCCCGTGATGACACGCTTTATCCAGGCGGCGGTCTCGTCGGGAGATATCGAGCTGGCGCTGGCGGGCGCACAGAAAGTCGGCGTCGCCAACTTGGCACCGGACGCGACGGCGCAACTGGCGCGCGCGCTTGCTTCCGCTGGGCGTAAGCTCGATGCGGATGCTTTGATGGCGACGCTCGATCCAGGTGTGGCGAGCCGACTTGCTGCGCCCGACCGCAAGGGGGGACGGTTTTCACGGTTGGGAACGACGACCCGCGTTGCTAATCTCGAGGCGTGGCGCAAAGACTTATGGACGCGTCTGAAAGACGAAAACCGGCCAGTATCTGCCACGTCTACGTCTACGTCGGCTGCGGCACAGGCAAAAGCGCTTCGGGAAAAGCAATTGAGCGCGCTGAAACGGGCCCGCAAGCTGGCGGCATACCGGGCGAAACTTAGCGTCGACAAAGGAAAGCCGACGACCGGGGGGGCGACTCAGCCGTTCAACTTCTTTGACGTGAAACCCGTGCCGTGAGGTGCGCTGGCGAGGGGGAGCGCACGTGTCAGCCGTGTTGCGCCACGTTCCATCGTGGCTTGTTTCATCGTGGCTTGGCAGGATCACGAACCAAAAACACAGTGTTCGGCGCTGCGGTTCGTTTGCACTGGGGTCGTGCCCTCTGGTAGGGCTAGCGGCTCTGGTCTGACGCTCTCAGTGCCGACACGCAACGTCATCGCGGCCTTCGGCGGGATGTCGATAGACTTGGGGATCATCCGTTGGGTCTGGAACACGGGCGGCTGAGACAGACCCTCGGGGCACGCATAGGGAGCGGCGACGTGCAGGACGGCGAGGCGACATCCAAGGGCCGTGGTGCGACCGCCGCGCCGGATTCACGCCAGCCAGACGCACGGCAGCCTTACTATGGTCTGCAGGTGTTGCCGCCGCTGACGGCCGTGCTTGAACTCGCCGCGATCATGGCGATCATTCTGGCCGTCGATTTTATCTGGCCAGCGCTCGACATTCATTCGCTGCAGCCAAGCCCCTATTGGATCCCGGTGTTGCTGCTCAGCCTGCAGTACGGCACCGCGAGCGGAACGCTGGCTGTGCTTGCCGCCATCGGGGCGTATTTCGCGTTCGTGACCATGCCGGAACAGGGCGTCGGTGAAAACGAGTTCAGCTACAGGCTCAGACTGCTGGCGCAGCCGATTTTGTGGATCGCGGCCGCGGTACTGCTTGGACAATTTCGGATGGTTCAAATCTCGGCCAAGCGGGAACTCGTGCGCCGCGTGAGCGAACTTGAGACCCAGAGAGAGACGCTTGCCGATTATGCCAACGCGCTGCGGACGCGCTGCGATGTGCTCGAGCGCGCCATCGCCTCCCGGCCGTTGCAGTCGGGTGTGATGGTTCTGGACGCGCTCACAGCGCTGCGCGATCCAGCTGGCGATGTGCGCCTTGGCGTCCAGCAGTTGCTCGGTTCCGCGTTTCCGGCCAGCTCGGTCTCGCTGTTTGCGCGCCAGGGCGGCGGGATGCACCCGATTGTGTCGGCGGGGTCTGAAAGTGGGGCGCTGGCGTCGCTTTTCGTGCCCGCCGAGCATAGCCTGTATCGCTGCATGGTGACTGACAAGGCACGGGTCAGCGTGCTGACGGCTGCGGGCGAAGCGGCGCTGAATGGCCAGGGATTGGCCGCGGTGCCGGTGATTGATCCGGCGACGCACCGCGTACTTGGGATGCTCAAGCTTGAACGGGCGGACACGGCCCGGGTGACGGACGAGGGTCTGGTGCGGTTGGACGTGGTGGCGGTCGCGCTCGCCCCGTTGCT
>JBBRKD010000408.1:0-2892 GCA_038218255.1 Hyphomicrobiales bacterium
GGTGCCCGTCATCACGCCCGATCCCGCCACATCGACGGTCGTCGTGACCGCGCAGGCCATCGTGCCGACGCCGTTTGCCACGTTCTTCGGGTTCAAAACCATGACGGTGCCGGTCACGTCGACCGTGTCGTTTGATGCCAAAGATCTTGAAGTCGGCATGTCGCTCGACATTACGGGGTCGATGCTCGATCCGGCGTCGCCGACCGACATGACATCGAAGATTAACAGCTTGAAGGCGGCTTTCGAAAAGTTCGCCACGACGTTAATCCCTGAAACCCAGCAGGTTGGTCGCAAGGTTCGTCTGGGTGTCATGCCCTATGCGCCGAGCGTCAATCTGGGGAAGTATGCGGCAGCTGCTAGTCAGGGGAAATCCACAGACGGGTGCATCGTCGAACGGACGACGCTTGCCTACAACGACCTGACACCCAACAGCGGCGGCGCATTCTATCCCAACACCAAACAGTTCTGCCCGAACTCTGAACTCATGCCGCTGACCGATGACCGCGATGCCTTGATCAAGCATGTGAAGACGTTCAATGCCAAAGGTGGCACCGCAGGCCATCTGGGAATCCAGTGGGCCTGGAACATCATCGCCGAAGACTATGCTTCGTTTTGGGGTGGATCGGCTGCGCCGTCGCCTTACGCGTTGACGACCGGGGCAAAGCCTCAGCTCGTCAAAGCCGTCATTGTCATGACGGATGGTCAGTTCAACACGAGCACATGGGGTCCATCGTCTGAGACCCAGGCTCTCGCGATGTGCACGCAGATCAAGAAGAAGGGCGTTCTCGTGTTCACGGTCGGGTTTGGCCTCGGCACGTCGGCAGCTGAACTTCAAGCCAAGAAAATGCTTCAGGATTGTGCGACGCCTGGAGCTCAATATTTCGCCGACGCCACGAACGCAAACCAGCTCAACGCCGCGCTTCAAAGCTTTGCGGCCGTTCTGGGCAAGCTGCGGGTTTCGCAGTGAGACGGCCTTGTTGGGTTAGAACCGGTCATACTGGGGCGCGTCGCAGGACGCGCCATGTGTGTCGTTGGCCGCATTGCATCGAGGGCACACGGTTGGGTCATTGTGGAGGCTCGCTGCTGGAACACGGTGGGCTTGCCACGTGACCGACCGCCAGCTAAACACGCGCTTCGCTCGGTCGGAAACGGCTTCAGCGTGCGGAGAGGTGGCCGAGTGGCTGAAGGCGTCAGTCTCGAAAACTGAAGTACGGGTAACCGTATCGTGGGTTCGAATCCCACCTTCTCCGCCAATTTGCTAAACACATCATATCCTGCATCTTTCAGCGGCTCGCAGTGGCGATGTCGTCCGTTAACGGCTGATGCGGAGCACGATCGGCCGTAAGAGTCGGCCAAAATAGTCGTCACAAGATCATGAGCGGTCGATATCGTTCAAATGTATGCGCTGAAGAAGCCGAGCCATCGGACGAAGCGCGGCTTGGACTTTAAGACCGCGTAACGTGTGTTCACAGACCCGGTGCATCGTGCAAACGAATCGCTCTCGCGCGCTCGCTGCTCGCCCGATCAGAGGGCTTCGCCGCGCAGAAGCCTCGGCAACTCGCCCGATATGCCGGCAGCCTCGGCGACGAGCCGTTGCTTCAAGGCTGGCACGCGGTCGATGACGCCAAGGCCGAACTCGCGGGCCGCGCGCGGCAGGGCCCCGCCCCAGGTGAACAGGCGGTTGATCGCGTCAAAGCCTGCAGCCGACGCCACCGTATCGAAGCGACGCCATCGCTCATAGCGCTGCAACGTGACCGGGCTGCCGATATCGAGGCCGAGACGCGCGGTATCGACGATCGCCTCGGCGAGTGCTGCGACGTCGCGCAGGCTAAGGTTCAGCCCCTGACCGGCGATGGGGTGGACCGAATGGGCCGCGTCTCCGACCAGGGCAAAGCGTTCGGCGATAAAGCTGCGGGCGATGCCGATTTCCAACGGCCAGGACTGACGCGGACCGGCGAGGCTGAGCCCGCCGAGGCGGCCCCCTACGCGGGTTTCGATTTCGTCGAGAAAAGCTGGATCGTCAAGCGCGAGCGAGCGGCGGGCGATGGCCGCGTCCTCGCTCCATGTGATGCAACTTTTGTCGCCGGGGAGTGGCAGGATCGCGAAGGGACCGCCGGGGAGAAAATGCTGCACGGCGCGCCCGCGGTGGGGTTCGGTGTGGGCAACCGTGACCGTGATGCCGGTTTGAGCGTAGGGCCAGCCGATGGTTTTGATCCCTGCCATCGCGCGCAATGGTGATGAGCGGCCGTCGGCTGCGGCGAGGAGGGCAGCGCGCACGCGCTGGCCGTTCGACAGCGTGAGCGTGGTCGCGCCGGGAGCTGGGGACATGGCGCTGACCGTTATGCCGTCGAAGCGGGTGATGCCTGGGCTTTGCCGCGCACATGCGGCGAGTTCAGCCTCAAGGACGGCGTTGGGGAGGATGAACGACGCGGTCTCGTCGGTGCCGACCACGTTGTCGTAGGACAGCAGCACGGGACGGACTCCCGCATCGAGGCGGCTATCGGTTATGTCGATTGCGACGACGGGCTGGGCTGACGGGCGGCAGCGGTCCCAAACGCCAAGGCTTTCCAGCATGCGCACGGAGGATGCCGAAAGGGCTACGGCGCGGCTGTCGGGCGCGGCACTGGAGGTGGGCGTGCGGGCGATCAGCGCGATGCGGGCACTAGGCGAGAGGCCAAGGGCGAGCGCGCGGGCTAGCGCCAAGCCTGCAAAGCCCGCGCCTGCGATGGCGACATCGAACCGGTCTGGTTCTCGACTGGCGTCTGGCCCTCGGCTGTCGTCTCGCCCTCGACTGTCGTCTGGCTGGCGATTGTCGATTGGCGTTGTATCTGTCATGGCGGCAAGGATACCACCGTCGGCGTGGCGGATCACGCGCACAATCGAACGCTCACC
>JBBRKD010000409.1:0-2889 GCA_038218255.1 Hyphomicrobiales bacterium
GACCGGTTGATAGACTTTGGTGCCCCCGGCCGGGATATAGATGCACTCGATGTTGTTTGACGGCGAGCGAAACGAGATCGCCCCATTGTAGTCAGCGCCGAAGATCACCGGTTTATCGTCGGCGTGCGCGCCGCCAGGACCAGCACAAACCATGCTCAGCATGAGGGCCAGCCGCAGGCCACGTTGCGTTCGCGTGATCATGTCCAGTGCTCCCCTGACACAAAAAGTCCGCCCCCCAATCCGGGGGGCAGACATCCACATCGGCGACGGCGCTTGGCACACTCAACGGGCCCCGCGATCTGGCCGCGATAACGCTTAGGAGCCGCCAGGGCGCACCGCTCAGTTCCCAGCCCAGATCCACAGCCGCTTGCCGTCGCGGTCGACTTCGAGACGATATTTGCCGGTTTTGGATTCAGCGCTGTCATACACGTCTTGAGGCGCGCGAATGGCGGTCATGTCCACTTTCGTGATCACGTCGTCGGCCTTCAGGCCACTCTTTCCAATCGAAGATGTTCCAACCGCAAGGACGCGCGCACCCTGGATCACGCCGAAGCTCTTGAACCCAGGCAGCATCGCACCGAGCGATAACCCTTCCAGCGATTGCAGGGCCATGGGCGGGGTTTCAGACATCGGAGGAATCGTCAGATCGGCGATGGTCAGATTGTGAACCGTCTTGGTTCCCCCCGACAGCACTTCCAGAGCGAGTGGCTTGCCGATCGGCGTGGTCGAGACGCGGGCGGCATAATCGGGCTGGCCGCGCACCGGCTTGTTCCCGACCGCTGTGATGACGTCACCCTTCTTGATGCCGACACGTGCGGCAGGCGAGCCGGGAACCACAAGTTTGACGACGGCACCACGGGTGATGTTGAGCCCCATCTGACTCGCCATCTGGAAGTTCAGGTTTTCGGAGATGATGCCAAGCGAGCCGCGTTTGAAGATTCCTTTGGTCACCAGTTCGGTTGCGACCTGACGGGCGAGGTCAACGGGGATGGCAAATGCAATGCCCTGCGTGCGCAATTTCTGGGCGCCGCTCGCCGTGTTGATCCCCACAAGCTCGCCATCGACGTTGACGAGCGCACCACCCGAGTTGCCGGGGTTGATCGCCGCATCCACCTGGATGAAATCTTCAAAAATTTCATATCCGATGTCGGTGCGCATCAGCGCGCTGACGATGCCCTGCGAAGCGCTGCCTTCCAGGCCATACGGGGCGCCAACGGCTGCCACGAAGTCGCCGATCCGGAGTTGGTCGGAACTTCCAAAGGGCACCGTTGTCAGATTTTTCAGCGGAACCTGCACGACCGCGACATCGGTTGCTGCATCGGTTCCCAGTAGTTTTCCTTCGACGACGCGCCCGTCAGAAAATGCGACGTCGATCCGCGTTGCGTTTGCAATGACGTGGTTATTCGTAATGATGTAGCCGTTGTCGGAATCGACCACGACGCCGGAGCCGCCGGCCGCAAATGGCTCGGTCGGCATTTTGTCTTCCATGATACCAGCAGCGCTGAGCGTTGCCGGTCGCAACCGTTCGCCTGTGACGAGGATGCTGACGACACCCGGCAAAACCCGTTCCAACATCGGCGCGAGCGAGGTCGCCGCCTGGAGCTTTGACATGGTGCGCCCTTCTGGGGGCGACTGCGCCTGAGCGCTGGCTGCCGACAACAAAACCGCCAGTATGGCGACTGCAGAAACGGAGACTGGTTTCACAGTGAGTTCCTTAGGGCAGGCGGCTTAGCCGCAACTTGAGGGCAGGCGGCTTAGCCGCAACTTGAGGGCAGGCGGCTCAGCCGCAACTTGAGGGCAGGCGGCTCAGCCGCAACTTGGTCTGATGACGTCGGTCGGAGTTCACCGACGACGCCTCGAAAGACAATCGCCCGCCATGTGGGACCACATGACGGGCGAGGGCTTCTTACTTCTTCATGTCGACCATGGGCGGGATCATCGACGAGTTGCCTTCAGCCTGCAGCTTGTCGAAAAACTTCTTGCCGTCGAAATCCTTCGGCATGCTGTTGCCTTCAGCGGTCAGCTTGTCAAAGAACGTCTTGGCGTCGATCTTCTTGGTGTCGGAATTGCCTTCGGCCTGGAGCTTGTCGAAGAACTTCTTGCCGTCGAAATCCTTCGGCGCGCTGTTGCCTTCGGTCTGGAGGCGATCGAAAAACTTCTTCGAGTCAAAGGCCTGCTGGGCAAAGGCGACGCTTGAGGCAGCGATCAGCGAGACGGCAACAAGCGTGGCGCGGGCGAGCGTAGAGACGGAGCGGAGTTTCATGACAGTCTTCCCATTGAGGATGTTTGAAGCGATACTCTACAAGTTACGAGCGTTTCCCTGATATCGCCTGAGCATGGTTATCTCATGACAGGTGGTCGGGTCGAGCACGTTTGCAAAGCAAGGCTTATGATCACCCCGTGGCACCGAGCCGAACCGGCCGGTATGCATTGCGGTGATGCTTAGTCTTCGCAGCGAAATCCCAACACGTTACGGGGACATGCGCGATTTTCATCAGCTCTTGATCACAAACACAGCATGCGGTGAATCACTTGAGCGTTCACGGCATTTTGGCACTTTCGTGCCCCCCCCGCGCGCTTCACCCCATCATGGCGGGTGTTCTGCATCAAAATCGATGGTCGACCGGTCCTAATGTTGGACAGCACACGGACGTGGCACGCAGACGCTGCAGAACTTCGCCACGGGTCCAGCGGTGATGCGATCGGCGCAGCGCCGGCCGTTAGGCATGATCTCACCAGCCAAATCACACCAGCTTGCGTTCAACCGCGATGGCGATCAGTTCGGCCTGCGTGCGGGCGCTAAATCTCGTGCGCAGGTTGGCGCAGGTCTGCGCAACCGTTTTGTACGAGACACCGACGAGATCGGCGATCTCAGACAGGCTGCGGCCC
>JBBRKD010000410.1:0-2866 GCA_038218255.1 Hyphomicrobiales bacterium
GCCGCCCATCAGCGCGATGGGTTTGCCAGCCGCCGTCGCCTGCATCCAGTGGAGCATCATGATCGAGAGCAGGCTGCCGACATGGAGCGAGGGCGCGGTGCAATCATAGCCGACGTAGGCGATCAGCTCGCCTTTTGCGGCCAGCGCATCGACGCCTGCGATATCTGAGCACTGGTGGATGAACCCGCGCTCGGTGAGGATGTTGAGAAAATCGGATTTCAGCGTCGTCATGGGACCCGAATGAGTTTCGGCGCGGCGCGAATAAGCCTAAGCCTGGAGCAAGGCGGTTACATGCAACGGATCGGGTGACATGGGCAAGGTGATGCGCGCGCTGGGGCTCATGAGCGGCACCTCGATGGACGGGATCGATGTCGCGCTCATCGAAACCGACGGCGAGGAGAGCGTCACGCGCGGCCCAGCGATGACGTTCCCGTATTCCGACGAAACGCGAGAGCGCATCACACAGGGGCTTGTGGAAGCGCGCAGCCTCACCCATCGCGAAGGGCGGCCTGGATGTCTTGCAGCGCTTGAGGCTGAGATCACCGAATTGCATGCGGCGGCCGTCAATGCGTTCCGCCGCAAGCACGGGATCGGGCGGGCGGACATCGACGTTGTCGGATTTCACGGCCAGACCGTCCTGCATCGGGCGCCTGTCCGGGCGACGGAGACGACACCGGGCGGCGTACCCTATGGGGTGGTGACGCCAGGGATGACAGTGCAACTTGGCAGCGGGATCGGCCTTGCCGACCTCACAGCACTCGACGTGGTACACGATCTGCGGGCCGCCGACGTGGCAGCGGGTGGTCAGGGTGCCCCGCTGGTGCCAGTGTATCATCGTGCGCTCGCAGCCAATTTGCCCCAGCGTCCCGTGGCGATCGTCAACATCGGCGGCGTCGCCAACGTCACCGTGATTGATGCCGACGGGGGCCTCACTGCGTTCGATACCGGCCCCGGTAATGCCCTCATCGACGACTGGATGCGCAAACGGGCCAACGTCGCGTGCGACGATGGCGGGCGCTCTGCCGCAAAAGGCAAGGTCAACGACGATGTGCTGCGGTTCTATTTGGGTCATTCCTATTTTGGCGAGCTGCCGCCTAAGTCATTGGATCGCAACGCGTTCTTCTGGGACCTTGTCGAGTGGATGAGCGTGGAAGATGGGGCTGCGACACTCACAGCGTTTACGGCGGGTGCCATTGCACGGGCCCGCGAGCACATGCGCTGCGAACCAGCCCTTTGGGTGGTCGCGGGCGGTGGACGGCGCAATGCAACCCTCATGGCGATGCTTGCTGCCCGCGTTGAAAACGCTGTCGTGCCGTCGGAAGCCGTCGGCTGGCCCGGCGACACGCTGGAGGCCGAAGCCTGGGCCTATCTCGCCGTGCGCTCCCGCAAGGGCTTGGCGATCACATTCCCCGGCACAACTGGGGTAGCCGAGCCCATGACAGGCGGCGTATTCACACCCGCGCCTAGGGCGCCAGCGTAAGGGCGTTCCGCCTAGAACGAGAACGTGCCGCCGCCATCATAGACCCCAGTGGTCAAGATCAGCGTGCCGCCGGCGTTGTAGTACAGGATCGCCGTCGACCAGGGCTGGACGTTTGTCGTGTCCCAGTACTGGACCTGAGACGATCCGTTATCGTTAGCGACCGACTGCAGCGTGGTGGCTCCGGCCGTATTGTAAAACGTGTCGGCCGACGTCCAGGTCTGGACGTTGCCTGGGTCGTAGTAGGTCGCGCGGGAGGTGTTGTCGTCGTAGGCGACCGAGTTCAGCGTGGTCCGCAACTGGGTGTCGTAATAGGTGACGGCTTGCGTCCAGGTTTGAATGTTTGTTGGATCGAACGTGTTGGTCTGTGCTGAGTTATCGTCGAACAGAACGGACTGGAGAAAGGTTTGCCCGGACGTGTTGTTGTAGGTGTTCACCTGTGAATAGGACTGCAAATTTGTCGGGTCGAGCAACGTGCTGAGGCTGGAGCCGTCGGCATTGGTCGTGTCCTGCTGGAGCAACTGCCAATTTGCGTTGTAGGTGTCGACACGCAAGGCAAAGGCTGGATTATTCGTGGTGCGGACGATCGCGCCTTCGAACTCGTGAGCTGTCAGGCCAAAGCTTGTCGGCGCGGCCCCATTGATGACCAGCAGAGTATCCGTGCCACCGCCGCCAAGGATGTTGGCGGGATTGTCGTTTGCGTCCCACACGATCGTATCATCGCCAAGGCCGCCGTAGAGGCTGTCGGCACCCAGGCCGCCATCGAGATAATCAGCGCCACTTCCGCCGGTCAGCGCGTCGGCTCCCGTGCCGCCGTAAAGCGAGATGGCAACCGTGTCCGTGCTCGCATTGACCGTGTTCGACCCACCCGTGAGGTAGACGCTTTCGATGTTGGTGAAGTTCGTGCCATAGACGAGGGACACGCCCAACGCTGTTTCGTTGAGCCGGTCAACGCCCGCGCCGCCGTCAATCACGAAGCTTGTGTCTGACGTGAACACGTCGTTGCCAGCCGAGCCGATGATCCCATCCATATCGCCTGCGAAGATATCGGTCCCGTTCGCTCCACCCTTGTTAACGGTGCCGGTGCTGTCGCTTAACGTCGCGAAGATTCCTGCCGTTGCAAGCCCTGCATAGCTGATCGTGTCGCTGAGACCGGGCCCGCCCGCATAGCGGTCGCTGCCGAGCGAGGCGACGAACGTGTCGTTGAACGTGGTCCCAGCGAGAAAATCATCGCCTGTCGTGCCCGTGATTGTGGCGCCTGCGGTGCGTGTGTCGAAAATGAACCCAAGCGGATTGCCGGAGCTGAGCCGATAATCAAGCTCAATGCGGCCATCTCCCAGCGAGCGGATGCGATCGAAGCTGCTGATGCCCGCTACAATAAAATCGGTG
>JBBRKD010000411.1:0-2862 GCA_038218255.1 Hyphomicrobiales bacterium
GTCGGATTCAAACAAGCCCGACGTGGCAGCCCAGGAAGAAGCACTTGCCGCAGCGTGGGCCGCAGCCGATCCCGACGGCGCCCGCATCGTCTATCGCCGCCGCGCGGTTAATATCGGCTTCAAGGCTGGCAACGTCCGCGAGTTCTGTGAAACGTCGGGCCGCGACTTCGAACTTATGCTGCCGCTAGACGCCGACAGCGTCATGAGCGGCGACGCGATCGTCAAACTCGTCCGCATGATGCAGGCCTACCCCAAGCTCGGCATCCTCCAAAGCCTCGTCGTTGGCATGCCGTCGGCCAGCGCGTTCGCCCGCATCTTCCAATTCGGCATGCGCCATGGCATGCGCTCCTACACCATGGGTCAAGCCTGGTGGACCGCTGACTGTGGCCCCTTCTGGGGTCATAACGCGGTCGTCCGCATCGCGCCGTTCCGCGACGCCTGCGACCTGCCCGTGATTCCCGGCGGGCCACCCTTTGGCGGCCACGTTCTCTCGCATGATCAGGTGGAAGCAACGCTCATGCGGCGGGCGGGCTACGAAGTCCGCGTGCTCCCCGTTGAAGGCGGCTCGTGGGAAGAAAATCCACCCACCATGCTCGATTTCCTCACCCGCGACGTGCGCTGGTGCCAGGGCAATCTTCAATACGTCCATCTGCTCGGCATTAAAGGCCTGCTGCCGATGAGCCGCTTCCAGCTCGTTTGGGCGATCCTCATGTTCGTCGGCCTCCCGGCCTGGACGCTGATGATCGCGCTGCTGCCGCTGGCGGCATGGCACTTCCAGACCGTGCCCGATTTCCCAACGGGCTTGGCAAAACTGCTCTACGTCGCGTTTTTCGTGATGTACCTGGCCCCCAAAATGGCTGGCCTCATCGACGCGATGCTAACGAAAGGCGAGGTCGCTCGCTTCGGCGGACCGGCGCGGTTTGCAGCCAGCGCGGCGCTTGAACTTGTCTTCTCGTTCCTCCAGGGCGCCGTCTCGACCATCCGCACCACAATCTTCATGGCGGGCCTTTTGATCTTGGGAAAATCCGTCGTCTGGGGCGGCCAGTCGCGCGATGCGTATGGCATCTCGTGGTCAACAGCCGCAGGCCAACTCTGGCCACAGACGCTGTTTGGCATCATCGTGTGCGGCGCGCTGTGGATCATCTCACCGGCAACGCTCTGGTGGAGCCTACCCCTCACGGCTGGCTATCTGCTGGCGATCCCCTTTTGCGTCCTGACCGCTGACCCAGCTCTCGGCCGCGACATGCAACGCGCAGGCCTCGCCGGCATTCCCGAAGACTTCGACACCCCCGCCGAAGTCACAGCCGTGTTGAGGGCTGGATGACCCGACATCCACGGCAGGCTATGCACTGAGTGGAAGGAAGCGCAGCCTTGGCTCATGCCCAGATATCGATTGACCCTGCCGTCATGGCACGCAAACCGTGCATGAAGGGCACGCGGATTCCGGTTGAATTGATCTTGCGCTGGTTGGCGGGCGGGCACTCGGTTACAAAGGTCGTCGAGGCCGACCCTCACATATCAGAGGAAGATGTTCACGCAGCTCTCGAATTTGCCGCCGATGAGGTCGGTAAACGAAGCCCGCAGGCGGCCGAATAGCCCGTAGAATTTCTGGCCGATGACAACATCCCGCCCGCAATGATCGAGCGGCTGCGGTCGGAAGGATACCGCGTCCACGCCACCAATGACGGCCTTGCGGGATTGCCTGATACAGATGTGCTCAACAGCGCCGAGCAACGCGGTGTCATTCTGATCACCCATGACCGGGACTTTCTCCCAGGCGCGACGACCTCTTAAAATCACCCCCCCAGCCCCCCCAGCCCACCACAGGCCGCAAGTCGGCCTCCCACCGCGCGCAGCAATGCCCTATGGTCGCCCACGCACATCGTCTCGACCCCAGGAGTCCCCATGACCGCCACGCGCCGCGAACACGATCTCCTCGGCGACCGTGACGTTCCAGCCGCCGCCTACTTCGGCGTCCACACGCTGCGCGCGGTTGAGAACTTTCCCCTGACCGGCCTGCCGATTTCGATCTACCCTGATCTGATGGTGGCGCTGGCCTCGATCAAAATGGCAGCCGCACGCGCCAATCGCGATCTCAAACTCCTCGATCCTGCTCTGTGCACGGCCATCGAAGCTGCCTGCGAAGAAATCCGCGCGGGCAAGCTACATGATCAGTTCGTCGTCGACGTCATCCAGGGCGGCGCTGGCACCTCGACCAACATGAATGCCAACGAAGTCATCGCCAATCGCGCGCTCGAACTGATGGGCAAAGCCAAGGGCGATTACAAAGCCCTCCATCCCAACACGCACGTCAACATGAGCCAATCGACCAACGACGTGTATCCAACTGCCCTCAAGATCGCAGCGTTCGTCGGCATCGGTCGCCTCGTCGAGGCGATGGCGCGCCTGCGCGGCGCATTCGAAGCCAAATCCACCGAGTTCAAAGACGTCCTCAAGATGGGCCGCACCCAATTGCAGGATGCGGTGCCCATGACGCTTGGCCAGGAATTCTCAACCTACGGCGTCATGCTCGGCGAAGATGAGATGCGGCTGCGGGAAGCCTCGCTGCTGGTATGCGAGATCAACATGGGCGCAACCGCCATTGGCACCGGGATCACCGCACACCCAGACTATGCAGCCCTCGTCTGTCGCCATCTCCGCGACATCACTGGCATTCCGCTCCTCACCGCCGCAAACCTCATCGAGGCGACCCAGGATTGCGGCAGCTTCGTCCAGTTGTCAGGCGTCTTGAAGCGCGTCGCCGTCAAGCTGTCGAAAACCTGCAACGACCTTCGGCTCCTGTCGTCAGGACCGCGCGTGGGCCTCGGCGAGATCAACCTGCCGCCGATGCAGGCCGGGTCC
>JBBRKD010000412.1:0-2856 GCA_038218255.1 Hyphomicrobiales bacterium
ATCGGGTTGGCCCCATCACGTTCGACGGCTGCTTCATCGATGCCGCTGGCCCAGAAATCCCCAAGCAATTTCCCCACGCCGGCTGGCGCCTGCATGTCGGCCATGAGCAGGTCGATCTGCTGCTGTTGTGCGCGCTGCGCCAGTTGTCCCAGTGCAGACTGCATCCCGGATCCGGTGACGGCGTTGACCTTCAACCAGTCCGCATTCGCCTGCTCATAAAAATCGCGGCAGGCAAGTGACGATTCGGATGTTTTTTTCGATGCTGATTTTTTCTTCTTTGCCGCATCCGCCACAGGCGCGGCGAGTACGGTGAGCAGGGCCACGCCCAAGGCGAGTGCAACGGGTCGCGAAGTCGGCATTGTGTGATCCATCGATGGCTATCAAAGGAGTGTAACAAGGCTCTGATCAGTGACGCTGAACGCTTCTTCCACCAATAGAAAAGCCCGGTTTCCCGGGCTTTTTCTACTCTTTCAATCCGTGCTACCAGATCACGACCTGTTTGTCTGCCGCACGCACCATCGGGTCACCTGCCTTGCATGAGAACGCCTGCGCGAAGGCCGGGATGTTCGACGGCGCGCCTATCGCGCGGAAGTTGCCTGGTGCATGCTCGTTGGTGTTGACGATGACCTTCAGGTAATCGGGCGTCATCTGATCGCGCCAGATGGTGCCGAAGTTGAGGAAGAAGCGCTGGTCGCGGGTAAAGCCACCAGTCATCGGATCGGGCTTGCCAGCGGTCGCCATCTTCATCGCGTCGTACGCGGTGTTGAGGCCGCCGAGGTCCGCGATGTTCTCGCCCAGCGTGAGCTTGCCGTTGACCTTCAGACCGGGAAGGGCTTCATAACCGTTGAACTGGTTGACCAGTTTATCGGTGCGTGATGCGAAGCCCTTGGCGTCGGCCGGCGTCCACCAGTTCTCGAAGTTGCCGGTCGGACCGAAGCGGCTGCCCTGGTCGTCGTAGCCGTGAGTCATTTCATGGCCGATCACCGCGCCGATGCCGCCGTAGTTGGTCGGTGCGTCGGCCTTCGGGTCGAAGAACGGCGGCTGCAGGATCGCGGCCGGGAACACGACCTCGTTCTGGGATGGGTTGTAGTAGGCGTTGACCGTCTGCGGACTCATTCCCCATTCGGTCTTGTCGACAGGCTTGCCGATCTTGCCCATCATCCACTTGTAGTTGAACTCATCGGCCGCCAGCACGTTGCCGATGTAGCTGTCGCGCGAAGTGTCAAGGCCGCTCCAGTCGCGCCACTTGTCTGGGTACCCGATCTTGGGCGTGAATGCCGCCCACTTGGCCAGCGCTTTCTGCTTGGTTTCCGGGCTCATCCAGTCCAGCTTCTCGATGCGCGCCTTGAGCGCAATCCGCAGATTCTGCACCAGGGTGTCCATGCGCGCCTTGGACTCGGCGGGGAACGCGACCTTGACGTACATCTGGCCGAATGCCTCGCCAGCCTGGCTGTTGATCGCACCGAGCACACGCTTCCAACGCGCCTTGATCTGCTTCTGGCCGCGCATCGTCTTGCTGTAGAAATCGTAATTCTCATTGACGAACGGTTCGGACAGGAACGGAGAGGCCTCGTCCACGGCATGGAACCGCAGGTAGGCCTTCCACGCCGCGGTCGGCTCGTCGGCGATCATTTTGTCGACTTCCTTGTGGAACCCCGGCATCGCCAGCGAGAACATCTTCGGTGCGTCGACACCCTGCGCTTCGAAGAATTTCGTCCACGGGAAGTTTGGCGTCAGCTTGTCGGCCTCGGCGGGCGTAATCGGCTTGTAGTAAAGCGACACGTCACGCAGTGTTTCCCTGGATAGCGATGCCTTGGCAAGTCGCGTCTCGAATGCGACGACGCCCTTGGCCTGGCTTGGCGCATCCGCTGCGGGCACGCCTGACAGTTCCAGCACCTTGGCGACATGCGCCTGATAGGCGGCGAGCTTGTCCTTCTTGTCCTTGTCGAAGTAGTAGCCACGATCCGGCAGGCCGAGGCCGCCCTGCGTGGCGTAGGCGATGTTCATCGATGAATTCTTGAAATCG
This sequence comes from Hyphomicrobiales bacterium, assembly GCA_038218255.1. Lineage (GTDB taxonomy): Bacteria > Pseudomonadota > Alphaproteobacteria > Rhizobiales > Hyphomicrobiaceae > JANXVY01. Next base: position 2,027 of record JBBRKD010000412.1, read on the forward strand.
GCCTCGGGTCCGAAGCCGAACAGCGTGTTCTCGCCTTTCGCCGCGCTGGTGCGCAGGTATTGCGCGATCGAGGGGCCATCCGTGAGCGCGTCGATCTGCGCCAGCTCGCCCTTCATCGGCTCGATGCCCTGGGCGTTGACCTTGGCTTCGTCCATGCCGGTGGCCCAGAAGTCGCCGACGATCTTTTCTATGCTGGTGGCCGACGGCGTGGCCGCTGCCTGTTCGGCGAGCTGGTGCTGCACGCCCAGCGAACGTTCGGCAAGCGCATCGAACGCGCCCCACGAGGAGCGATCGCCCGGGATCGGGTTGGCTGCCAGCCACTTGCCGTTGACATAGCCGCCGAAGTCGCCGCATGCGTTCTTCGTGGCATCAAGATCGCTGGGAGCGAAACGGATGACGGCAGGCAATTTGCTTTCGTCCAGGGTCAGCGTGCCGGCGGCGGCGCCGGCTGGCACAGGCGCGATGGCTGCGGCGACGGGCTGGTCGGGCTTCTCCTGCTTGGGGCAGCCGCTGAGCGCGAGCAGGGAGAAGATTGGAAGGGCAAGCGAGGCTGGTTTCATCGGATTCATGGGTGGTCCGTTGTAGCGTGCATTGCACGAGTGGAAAAAACGCGCGGCGTGATGCCGCGCGCGGTGTTGCCGTCATGGATTGTCAAAGATCAGCAGGCGACGACGCGTTTGTCATCTGGACGCACCGCGCCGCGATGACACTCGCTTGCCGCAAGGATCCAACGCGCCTCAGCGCGCCGGATCATCGCCTGCGATCTGTTTGTTGCATCACCAGATCACGACACGCTTGTCGTCGGGTCGCACCATCGCATCCCCCGCCTT
>JBBRKD010000413.1:0-2849 GCA_038218255.1 Hyphomicrobiales bacterium
CAGATGTTTCCGTACATCCTCAGATAGGAATTGCGGCGTGCCGGGTCGGCATACACGGACGCCGGGTCGGCGACGTCGCGCTCATACTGCCCGATGTTGGCGATCGTCAGAGCCTTTGGAAGGATGTCCATCGCCTGAGGCACGGTCTTCCCATCCAGCCAGTCGGACGCGAAGCGCCCCATCGCGTAGCCGAAAATGGGGGAAGCCAAGCTGATGCTGGCCTTGTAGGGGCTACCCGTTTTCTTGAGCTCCGCGACAGCCTCACGCTCTCCGTCAATACCCCCAAGAAACTGGTTTGCGCGCGCCTTGTGGGCTTCGCGCAAAGCGTCGAGCGCACCAAGGACTACCGTGTCGGCGCCCAGGACCACGTCAATGTTCGGCTGCGCCAGCAGGATCGTTTTCATGGTGCCGTACCCGCCTGCCTTGTCGATGGTGGCGGGCGTAATGTCTGCCACGATGGTCACGCCCGGCAGTTGCCGCAACGTATCGCGCATCGCGGTGAAGCGCGGCGCCAGGAACTGCAGATTGTCGTGGGTCAGCAAGACCACCTTGGCCTTTCCGCCCAGGCGAGTGCGGATATGGGTTGCGGCAGCTTCTGCCAGCACCTTGCCGGTCAGATATTGCGGCGCATTCAGTACCGTGATCGCGGGCGGCGGCACGATCGCCCCGACATAGGCCCCACTCCCGATCACCCTTTTTAGGCTGGGGCTCAGCGAGGGTGGATCTATGGGCGCGACAACGACCGAGCCCGTCCTGTTGGCGCGCAGGGCGTTGACCTGCTTCACCATCAAGGCCGCGTCATTGTCGGCACGCAATACGCGATACGCGAGCCCGCGCTCTGCAGCGGCCGACGCCAGGCCCCGCCCAATGCCCTGAACAAATTCGCGGTTATTATCCTGAACGAATACGAGTTCCCTTCGGAGGCCTTTGGGCTTGCTGCAGGCTTGCCTCGCACCATCGAAGGCCGGAAGGACCACTGGCCTGGTCAGGCCATTGCCTTGCGCGTGCGCGGCCCACGGCAAACTGATGGCAAGAAGACCCGCCAGCGTGCCGCACGCCTTGCACCCGCTGAGCGCAACCCTGCGCAAGCGCAATGGTGCCGATGGTGCCGGACGCTTCAAAGCGTCTGTGCCGTCGAGAACACCAGCCGCGCCGCCGTCCCCGGCGTCCGATTGATGTATTCGACATTCGTCTTCAGCGCGGCCGCCATCGCAGCGATGATCTTCGAGCCCAGCCCGGTACCAGTCGGTCGCACGGTGGCGCCCAGACCGATCCCGTCATCCTGCACGACAAGCTCGGCGCGCCCTTCTGGAAGCTCTCGCAACACCACGCGGATGTCCCCCGATTGCCCCGCCGGGTAGGCGTATTTGAAGGCGTTGGTCACCAGTTCCGTGGCGACTACCCCAAGACTGATGCTCTCGTCTGTCGGCAGGGAAACAGGGTCGAGCATGGTTGTAAGCCGGGCCGTATGGCCGTCCTTGCGCATGGCGATACCTAGATTTTCCAGCATCACGCCCAGATATTCGTCCAGCGCCACGGATGTGACGTCGCCCGAGGTGTAGAGGCTCTTATGAATCTGCGATATCGCCTGGATCCGGGTCTGCGTTTCGTTCAACGCCTCTTTGGCCGCTTCATCGGAGAGGGCTTTGGCCTGCATGTGGACCAGCGCCGCCACGAGCTGGAGACTGTTGGCCACGCGATGATTGACCTCGGAAAGCAGGACTTCCGCCCGTTCCCGGGCGAGCGCTAGCTCCTGCGTCCTCGTTGTAACCCGCTCCTCGAGCGTGAGGTTGACGGCGCGCACGGCGTCACGCGCCTGTGCGATCTCTCGACGGTTTCGATAGACCGTGAAGGTCACCGCGGCGACCACAAGAACGATGATGAACGCGGCGACGATGGAGACCCACCGCAGCATCGCGGCGTTATCCCGCTGCTCGATCCCGAACCGGGTGGATTTCTCGTCGGCCTCCAGCATCGCGCCGTACAGCGATAGAGCGTGCGCGGGCTGACGCCCTGTAGGTCTGCGATATCGGCCACCGCGTCTGATCGCTCGCGGGAGCCTTTGCGGTGTTCAAGGGCCTTGGTGACCGGTTCCCATCGCGTCAGGGCGCGCCTGTCATCGGCCCGGCGGGCAAGCCCGACACTGGGGAGATCCTCGAATGTGGATCGAGCGACCTGCGCCTGGATCTCGGCGGGAAGGCTCCCAACGGCCACTTCGTAACCGATGCCACTGCGGCCACCCCGGGTTAGGGCAGGGCGCACCACCACCTGCCGGCCGCGCCAGGGTTCGCCCTTGCGCGCTGCGGCCAACATCTTGCGGATGGCCTGCGGTGTAACGCCTGCGGCTGTCGCCAGCTCGGATGTCGAGATCCAGGTCCGATCGTCGCTCACGTTGGCCCTCCGGCCGGCCGGACGGGGCGGCCAGAGGCGATTGATTTCTTATAATCCAGACACTTGCCAGTCCAAATGTAGGCCGCGTTGAGGACGTCGCGCGGGCAGGGGTGGTTGCGCAATCGGTTGCGCAATCGCTGAACGCTCGCGGACCAGGTTCAACAAAGTTGAATAGAATCAGCAAAGGCGTGTCATTGGTGACGTCGGCCCCGGCGCAAAATTGCGCAACCTCGCTTGGCGAGGGGAGACATGCTCCTGAGTGACAATTGGAATGGGCAGCCAATGCCAATTGCAAAGGGCAGTCCCACCGAATGCCGCGAATCCTCGCAAAAAAGAACATCTTGCGAACATAGAACAAAGCCGGTACGAAGGAGTCTCCTGGCGTCGACGCCACGTCGAACAGCCTGGTTGGCGGAATCGTGGGATAAGGGGCTTTGAAAATGAGTCAGTCGGTGGCG
>JBBRKD010000414.1:0-2842 GCA_038218255.1 Hyphomicrobiales bacterium
GACGTTCACGTTGTCGCGGTTGTAGACGTCAGGCCGGAAGTTCGCCACGCCATTGGGTTCACCCCAAGCTGTGATGTAGGTGAAGTAGACGGGTAATGGCCGTGAGAGCGTGAGATCAAGCGCTTGCCCCTGCTGAAGGACGGCCTCAACCCGGCCGGGCTGATCCCAGCCGACTTCGTACCGCGCGATCCACTCTGCGAGTTGGAACACGTCTTGGACGCGGACACAGCCTGCGCTGAAGTTGCGCGTTCGCTGGTCGAAGAGCTTCTTCATCGGCGTGTCGTGCATGTAGACGCCGTGTTCGTTGACCATGTCGATCCGGACGAGTCCGAGGGCATTTTGGACACCGGGATCTTGCTTGAACTTGATCTTGCTCGGATCGACCTGGTTCCAATCGATGGAGCGGCCGTCCATTTCCTGGGCGGTCTGGGCGGAAAAGACGCGGATTTTCTCTTTCTCGATGTAGTCAGGTTCTTTGCGCAAGCGTGGCACGAGATCGAGTTTCCCGATGCTGTCGGGCACGCGCCAGTAGGGGAAGAAGTTCAAGGCGCGCACGGTTGCGCGGACGTTGGGGGTTTCACGCTCGGCTCGGCCAACGATCACCCGGTGGCGAAGCTGCACCTCGTAGCGCTCAACGGCTTCGAGCTGGTAGGCTGGCACATTGACGAGGATGTAGCGCTCTTCCGGGCGGGCCTGCATCAATTCCTGGAGGCGCGCCGCATTGAGCGCAAGCTGGCGCACGCGGCTGTCGACAGGAATGTTCAGTTCATCAAGCGTTGGACGGTCAACGCGGCCGGATGGGCGCAGTCCGTGGCTTTCCTGGAAGGTCTTGACGGCTGCTTCCAGTTCCCCATCGAAGCTGTAGTTGTCGTAGCCACTTGGGCGCTTGAGGTAGCCTTCGGCCGCGAGGCGGCGCCTGAGGGCTGGCACGCGCTCGTCGTCGTCGCCTGGGCGAATCATGCGATTGCCGGGGATCAACGGCCAGCCGCCCGTCGTCGCAATCTTTTGATAGCGCGCATAGACCGCGTCGATCGCGTTGAGCATCTCCTCGCTGCGGAACGGGATCTTGTTAGGGCGAAGGTCGTTTGCCGTGTCAGAGACAACTTCGCGGGTGCGCGGCGTGGTCGATGAGCTGGAACCAAAGCCCTGGATCGCGCTCCAGAAGTCTGATTCAGCGGCGGCAGTCGTCGTCGAATAGATGCCGCAGATGGCCAATGACAGCAGAGCACCCGTCCAGGTCGATGGACGCGTTGCGACGCGAGCAGAGGTGGCGTTCATTGTCATCGATCCAATGTCTTTCTTTCGCTTAATTCGGTATCGTCAGGCGTTATCGTGCATTGCTGACGATCGCCCGCCATGAGACGGCAACTTCGGGCAGTCGTTGACACTTGTGTGGCCAAAGCAAGACGCAATACCACTCCCAGTTCCTTCGCACCTGCGCGGGTTTCGCACCACAGTGTTGCAACATCGACGACTGAGCGTGATGGTTAGAAATGGTCATAGCCAACTGATGCCAGTGTGAGCGGACGGCCGTCGTGCGATGTGCACGCTACGACCGCGTCGGCGGTGCACACTCCGATCTCTGTCGCGGTGACGCCGAGCTTGGCCGCTTCTGCCACGAACGTCGTCACGCCTTCGGGCGGGAGGGTGAGCAAAACCTCATAGTCGTCGCCACCGGCAAGGATCGATGACAGGGCTGCAGGTTGCGCGTCCAGCACCTTCGACGCCGGGCGAGATAACGGCAGCCGTGCGGCTTCAATGCGGGCACCGATGCGGCTCGATTGGCACATGCGACCAAGGTCTTTCAGCAGCCCGTCGGAAATATCCATCGCAGCCCGTCCATGCAAGCGAATCAGGTCCACGGCCGCGATCGGCGGTGCAGGGCGCAAATAACGCTCCAGGAGATGGTTACGGCCCGTCCGGTCGAGTGGCCAGGACGCCGTGTCGGCATCTCCGCGCCTAAGTTTTAGCCCCAGCGCTGAATCGCCCAGCGTTCCGGTGACGAGGATGCGATCACCGGTGCGGGCTGCTCCGCGCCGGACCATCGTTCCGGTCGGGACAAACCCCAAGGCGGTGATCGTGATCGCGGTCGGGCCGGGCCTGCAGTCGGTATCGCCGCCGATCAGGTGCAAGCCGAACGCATGCTGGGCGTTCGCAAGGCCGTCAGCGAACGCCCGGAGCCAATCGTGTGTCGGGGCTTGGGCGAACGCCAGGGACATGAGGTAGGCCTGCGGCGTCGCCCCCTTGGCCACGAGGTCGGACACGTTAACGGCCAGTGCCTTCCAAGCGATGTCGGCTGGGGCGTCATCGGGGAAAAAGTGCGTCCCGGCTGCGATCGCGTCCATGGTCAGCACGAGGTCGTGCCCTAGCTTAGGCGTGAGGGCTGCCGCATCGTCGGTCAGTCCGAAGGCACCGGGCAAACCAGCTGCGAGCGGCGCTAGATAGCCCTGGATCAGGTCCGCTTCGGATTGGATTGTGGCCGACATCACAACCGCATGAGGTGGAAGCGCACACGGCGGGCCGTGAACGGGGCCAATGTGTCGGCAAAAACCGTAACAATGTAGCGGCCTTCGGCAAGGGGCAGCACCACAAGATCGGCCATGATGACGCTGCCGATCGCCACACCAGCCGTACCGATCGAAATCTCGCCATTGGCCAGCGGTTTCAATTGGTCGAAGGCTTCACTGGCTGCTGCGTAGCCCGTGACTGTGATCTCGACATCTGACTCGGTGGTCGCGTTGTCGTCCCAGGCGGTCGATACCGAAACACCGTGGGGGCCGAACGTCGCCAGCGCCGCGCCATGGCCGCTTTCTGGATACCCGTCGGCCTCAGCGGCATCAGA
>JBBRKD010000415.1:0-2838 GCA_038218255.1 Hyphomicrobiales bacterium
TCGCGTTTGATGATTTGCCGTTGTGCCTGCCGGGCGTGCTGACAGGATCGGGCGCGGTCTTGCCGCCTGTTATTGCGTATGAAGCGCCGTCATCGTCTTGATCCCCACGCGTCCTGATCCACAATCTGAGAAGAGAGCCCGCATGTTTGCTGTAGAAGTCCGTGACCGCATTATGATCGCCCACAGCCTGCCCGATCCGTTTTTTGGGCCAGCGCAAAACATGCACGGGGCGACGTTCGTCGTGGACGTCGCGTTCTACCGGGACACGCTGACGGCGCAGAACGTGGTGGTCGATATCGGGGCAGCCCTCGATGTGTTGAACAAAACACTGAAACCGCTGGGCTATCAAAATCTCGACGCGCTCCCGCAGTTCAAGGGCGTGCTAACGACGACGGAATTTCTGTGTAAGTACATCTTTGATGCGATCGCGAAAGCAGCGCACGAGGGCGCACTTGGAGCTGATGGCAAGGGGCTCTCGAAGGTGCGCGTGACGCTGTCGGAAACAGACCTTGCGCGCGCTGTTTATGAGGGGCCGCTGACGTGACGGCACCAGCTGCGCGCACGCTCTCGTTTGCGGTTCCAGGCGATATCGATCTGCCGACGGGGGGGTATGCCTATGACCGCCGTGTTCACGGGACGCTGCCCGACTATGGCGTGCAGCCGACGTGGATCATGTTACCGGGGTCGTTCCCCGCGCCGACCAAGGCCGATCTCGCCCTGACGCGCAAATTGTTGATGGCAGCGCCCAAGGGTCAGCCGCTGCTGGTCGACGGTCTTGCACTTGGCGCGATGCCGCGCGATCTCGTGGCAGCGCTCCCCCAGCCGTTGCTCGCACTCGTGCACCATCCTCTGTGCCTGGAAGCGGGGCTCTCACCCGAGCGCGCGGCCGAACTCAAGGCGAGCGAAACGGCAGCGCTCGCGCTCGCGCGCCACGTCATCGTTACGAGCACGGCGACCAAGCGCATTCTGATGGCGGACTTCGCCGTGCCGCAGCAAAAAATCACAGTCGCAGAACCAGGCACAGATCCTGCCATGCGGGCGTCGGGCACAGGAACGCCGATGCAACTTCTGGCCGTCGGGGCGATCTCGCCGCGCAAGGGCTACGAGGTGCTGATCGCAGCGCTCGCCGACTTGAAGGACGCCGACTGGCGGCTGACGATCGCTGGCGCGACCGACCGCGATGGCGCGACAGTCGCCCGGATCGAGGCTGCGATCCAGGCGGCGGGGCTCGTCGACCGGGTGCGGCTGTCGGGGACGGTGGTGCCAGCAACGCTTGCCAAATTCTATGACACGGCTGATTTGTTCGTGATGCCGTCGCTGTTTGAAGGCTACGGCATGGTGCTCGCCGAAGCCATGGCGCGGGGTTTACCGATCGTGTGCACAACGGGCGGGGCTGCCAGCGAAACGGTGCCGGACGGGGCGGCCATCAAGGTCGCACCTGGCGATGCGGCGGCGCTGAGAGCGGCTATCGAAAAGGCGCTCGCCGACAAGAAGTTGCGGGCGCGAATGGCGGATGCCTCGTGGGAAATGGGACGCACCTTGCCACCGTGGACGGAGACAACGCGCCGGATCGCCGCCGTCGTGATGGGATTGGCCCCATGAGCGGATTTTCAGCCGATTGGCTTGCACTTCGGGAAGGGGCCGATCACCGCTCCCGCAGTCTCAAACTCACGGGCGTGCTCAACTCCTGGTTCCTCCAACGCGACACGCTCTCGATCGTCGATCTGGGATGCGGCACCGGCTCGAACTTGAGGGCGACCGCTGAACTGCTGACGACCACGCAAGCCTGGACACTGGTTGATCTCGATCCAGCGCTGCTCGCGGCAGCGCGGGTGGCGCTTTCGGCCTGGGCCGACAGCGCGGAGATGGTCGGCGATGGGCTTGTGCTGACCAAAGGAAGCCGCACGCTGACCGTTCAATTCCGGCAGGCGAACCTGTTGCACGATCTGGATGCGTGCCTTGAGCCGCTCGGCGGTGGAAAACCCGACCTTGTGACAGCGTCGGCACTGTTTGATCTGGCGTCGCCCGACTTCATCAAGCAGTTCGCCGCAGCCGTCGCCCAGCGGCAGGCGGTGTTTTACACGGTGTTGACCTACAACGGCATTCAGCATTGGACGCCGCGCTCGCCGATCGACCAGCAGATGACGGGGGCGTTCTGTCGCCATCAGATGTCGGACAAGGGGCTTGGGGTTTCGGCGGGGCCAACCGCGCCGGTCCATTTGGCCGATCAATTCCAGACGCACGGCTACCGCGTCGAAGAAGGCGATAGCCCGTGGCGGCTGGGCTCACCTGACGCCGCGCTGATCGGCGCGCTGGCGACAGGCTTTGCAGCCGCCGTTCGTGAGACCAAGTCGCTGACACCGACCGAGATCGACGGTTGGCTTGCGCGCAAACGGACCGGGGCCGAAGTCGGGCACACGGATACGCTGGCCATTCCGGGGTCGGGCTCGGCGCTGCTGCGGGAGCGGGATTGATTGCGCGGGTCGGAAGATCCGACCGTGCTACGATTTACCTTTGATTTCGTTCAAACCGGACCCGAATGGTCGTCATCCCGCCGGAGGCTGAGTCTCTAAGCACGTCACTCTTTTGGCCTCACGCTGGCTATCCCTCCCTCCGGTCGGGCCAGCTCCGGCGCGGCGGCGCACAAGCGCCAGGTCGCCTTGCTCCCGGACGCATCCGCGTCCGGTCGAGCTGGCAATTGGCCTCCAAACCAACCCGTCATCCCGGCGAAGGCTAAGGATCCAAGCCATTCAACTATGAAATCCTCGTCATCCTTAGCTTTGTTAGTGGCTTCGTTTGATCGGTGCTTGGGTCCTTAGCCTTCGCGGGGATGACGAC
>JBBRKD010000416.1:0-2824 GCA_038218255.1 Hyphomicrobiales bacterium
GGCGTTCTCGGCGGTCGGCCTGGCGAAACCGGATCGAACACGATTGTGCGCGCAGACGGCACGCGCGACGATTTGGGATCGAGTGCGGAATTTGCCGTTAAACCCGGCGACACGATCATCATCCAGACGCCGACAGGCGGCGGCTACGGGGCGGATGACACTCAAAAACCGGGCTGATTTATCCCCGGCTGCAAAACGCAGGCCTACACTCGCGCCATCACCCCTCATGAGGGTCCAGCTGACGAGCTGGTTCGGCTGGGAGGGGTGGGTTTCGCGCGGTGTTCGGAGTTTCCCGTCAGCTGGCCCGGATCGCAGTTGCGGTCGCTCTCGTTTGAGAGCAACAGGTCAAATCTAGGGTGGATTTGACTGCGACGGCGGTCACTTCGCGGATCGTAGGAGCGGGTGTCGGGCTTATCATCCCGACCGGCCCATCACCCCCCTTCAATCGAAACGGCGAGGCCGCCCGGCAACGGGCCCGCTCCTGCTACCCTCATTTATCACTCCGAGCGCGCCGCGCTGCGGAGCAAAAGCCGTGACTGTGTTGTATCAATCAATTCAATGCACGACGTCGGGTGCGCTATTTGCAGATGCGGGTGAGGCCGTCGCGGCCGTGGCGGGCCAAATCGAGATGGAAATGGTCGCCGTGGTAGGCATCCGCTCCAGGACCCAGCACGGTTGTAAAATCGCGGCATGAGTTGCTGCGGACTGCGCGCAGGAAGGCGCGCTCGCCGTCGGTTCCGTTCCAGCCGCCCTTGACCGTGACGACGCGGCCGTCGGTGAGCTTGAAGGCTGAGATGTCGATTGCGTTAGCGTGACCGTGTTCGGAGAGCTTGGCGCCATTCTGGTGGTTCATCGCACGGCAGGCATAGGAGGTTGCGACTTTGAGCTCGGAGAGCGAACCTCCAAGATGCTGGCGCGCGGCAGGCTCTACCACGTTGGCGACCCAGTCGTCGATTTTGGGGATCATGGGGCAGGCGACAAAGGCTGACGGCTGAAGGCCGACGCGGCTGTCGCTGGTGGCCGCCATCTCGAAGGCTCGTTCGGCACCGCAGTATTCACTGGGGCCGCCGAGCGCTGACCGGGTGGTGCGGATGAAGGCGGTTTCTCTGACGGCACCCGACGAGAGGCAGGCGATCTCTTCTTGACGGCGCCAGGGTTCGTCCTTGGCAATAAACGTCGGTCCGCTGCTGCAACCCCAGAGCAGGACCGCACAGCCGATCGGCAAACAGACAAGACGCAGCACACGGACTAACATCGTGTCAGATTACCCCTGCGCGATTAATGCCGCGTAAAGGATAAAAGCCGGGCTCGGGCGGCGGATTTTGGGCTTGGATGTGGCCTGATTTCGGCGGACAGCGACGGCGATACGCAGGGAAATGACAGGTTATCCACAACCTCTCGACGGCGGCGTGCGCGAATCAGCGTGAAACGGTGTCACACCCTGTGCTAACAATTACGCCTGTCAGGGTGATCAAGCCCAGATGCGAAGCGTCAAAACATCCGTGTTTCAAGCGCTTTGCGTACGTGTTGTGTCCCAGTTGCGTCAAGCGTGTGTGCTCGTGCGTTCAAGCCTCGGCGGTACGCGAACACGGCCCTTCGTCAGCTCGCACTGGGGTAATGGGACGTCTCGGGACCGCCGAGGCCAACGACCCATAAAACAAACGAATTTTACACGGCCGCTGACTTTGGTCATCCCGCGGCTATCGAATGTTGGTGTGAGGCATGTGCCCGCCACGGATCATGGCTGAGTGCTAAGAGTGCTTCGCTAAAAATTCCAGCACAGCGGCTCGAAATTCGCGTGCGCCCACGGCCTTCATATGATCCCGACCGTCAAGCGTCAGGGCGCGCGCGCCTGGAATGAGTTGCGCCAGTTCGTCGGCAGGGCCTGCGACGTTATCCTCGGACCCGACCACAACGAGTGTTGGCGCCGTGATGGCTGACAGCGCGGCTGGCGTGATCGGTGCGCGCGCCGAGCGCATGCACGCCGCCAGCGCTAAGAGATCGCTTTTGGTTTGCTCGGCGAAGATGCGGAAGGCACGCGCGCCGGGATCGGTGATCTCGTCAAGGGTTGCAGCCTCAAGGCCGGCCGCGATGGTATCACCGCCGCCGGTCATGCCGCGCACCATGTTGATGCCGAGCCCGCCGAACGTGACGCTGGCGACACGCTCAGGGTGAAGCGTGACGAGAAAAGCAGCGATCCGCGCGCCCATCGAGTATCCGACAACGTGAGCCTGCGGAATGCCAAGATGATCGAGCAAACGGCGGCCGTCTTCGGCCATAAGTGGTGCCCCGTAATCGGCCAGCGCATGGAGTTTCTGGCTGGCCCCATGCCCCCGGTTGTCGAACGCAATGACGCGGTAGCCTGCGTCCGTCAGCGTGCGGACCCAGCCGGTTGCGACCCAGTTCGTGGACGTATTGGAGGCGAACCCGTGAATGAGAAGCACCGGGAGCGCACCGGGAAGCGGGGCGGCGCTGGCGACGTCTAAATATGCGATCTCGACGCCGTCAGACTTGAACGTTTGCATGAAAGGTATCCCCGCGGTTCACGCGCGTGCCTATCATTTTACCCGCGCGCTCGCTATGACGTCTCACGACTGGCACTTGACGCGAGGCTTGAGAGACATCAGATGGCGCATTCCGTTCCCCATCTCGCCAACGATGCTGGCGTGGAAAAAATCTTCACCGGCGTCAAGGAATTGCAGTGCATGGGGGCCCGCCCGCCGTTCGATCACCCCCACGTGTATCTCGACATGGGGGCAGACGCACAAATTCTTTGCCCGTATTGCTCCACCTTGTATGTGCATGATCCGCGCCTTGATGCCCG
>JBBRKD010000417.1:0-2823 GCA_038218255.1 Hyphomicrobiales bacterium
GAATTACCATTGGGTCAGCGATCTCATCGCGGGAGCCGCGCTCGGCACGGCGGTTGCGATCGCAGCGCACCGGCTGGGCACGCGCTAGCCGTCAGCAGGGTTGACGACGGCGCAGGCGACTGACAGTGAGCGCTTCCGACCGCCCGCTGAAAGTTCAATCGCTTGACGAGCCCCGTAACGAGTGTCACCGACAAATCCGGCCATACGACGCCGATGGCAGCCTGCGGGCTCTCCGTGGGGGCCATCGTACACGCCTGCCACGATCGGACCATCGACGTGGCGCTCGCCGAACTTGGTCAGCCAGGGCTCGATCGCGAAAGCCTGGAACCGATCCTCACCTATTGCGCCGAGTTGAGGTGCGAAGCGGACAATGCCACATGCGATGGCTGCAAACGGCGAACGGCGGCCGACGGGATCGACAGCCTCGACACCTTTATCGCGCGCCACAAGGAGATCGTGGTCGGCGACGGCACGGTCCGCCTGACGGGTGCTGGCACCGTTACGCTCACAACCCCGGGGCTTGAAGCGCTCGCCAAGACCTGGTCGGGCGAAAATTACTGGTTCTGGTCGCGGCGTGTCCTGCGCAAACTGCGCTATGGCCTCCGGCGTGCGCACATCCAAGGGGAGCCCTTTGCGGGCGACGGCGAAAGCCCGGCCATCATCCTGATGGAGCCGCAACTGCCAGACAACATCGGCATGGTGGCACGCGCGTGTGCAAACTTCGGGCTCGATTCGCTTCGGCTGGTTGCCCCGCGCGACGGGTGGCCCAACGAAAAGGCGCGGATCGCCGCATCGGGTGCCAACTATATCATCGACGATGCGACCGCACACGAAACCCTCGTTGACGCCATGGGGGATCTGCAGTTCGTGGTGGCGACGACCGCGCGCCAACGCGACCTCCGCAAAGCCGTTTTGACACCCGAACAGGCCATCGCCGAGATCAGGCGGCGGATCGCGCTCGGCGAACGCTGCGGCATCCTATTTGGTCGCGAACGCAACGGACTTGAGACCCACGAGGTGGCGCGCGCGGACGCCCTCGTCATGATTCCCGTCAACAGCGCCTTCGCTTCGCTCAACCTCGCCCAAGCCGTGCTGCTGCTCGGCTATGAATGGATGCGCACCAACCCGGCCGCGACACTTGGGCGGGTGACAACCTACGAGCGTCCCGTGACCAGCGGTATCAACATGGGTCGCGACCGCCGGGCCACCAAAGCCGAGGTTGCAGCGCTGACGGCGCACCTCGCCCAGGAGCTTGACCGGCTTGGCTTTTTTAACCCCGATGAAGCCCATCCCATGGTCCTCAGAACGATAGAAACGCTATTTGCGCGCGCCGAGCCGACCGAGCAAGAAGTGCGCACGTTTCGTGGCATTGTTGCCACTCTTGCGAAGGGCAAGGGGGTTGCCCGGAAACCGTCCACATAGCGCGCCATGATCTGGACATGTTTTCATCAGAGCCAGTGCCCGACCGGCGAGCGCGGGTGGTTAACGGGCGTGGGCCTGTAAAACGATCCGATCGGACGTCTGGCCCAGGAGGACGCTGGTCTAGGACAAGACGAGTCCACGCCGTCCAGAGAGATCGGCGTAACCGCTGCCGCAAGCAATATCACAGGGCCGACGCGACGGGTGGGGGTGGGGCGAGTGAGGCTGGGGTGGGGCTGGCTCGGTTCGACAACCAACGGCCGAAAATGCAATCGACGTCACAGGGGTTTGGGAGATGGGAATGACACTGGTTTTACGGCGCAAGTCGGCAGGATTTGCCGCGATCGCGATCGCCGTCGCGGCGTCGCTGGTCCCGATGCGCGCGGGGCCGGTTCAGGCCGCCGAGCAGCTCTCCGACAAGTCGATCCAAACCTTCATGGACTACGCGTGGTCACTGGTGCCGCAGCAGTTCACCAAGCCAGATGGTAAGACCATCACGGTCGACAAAAAGAAACGAGAAGACGTGATGGTCCCGCTTGAGCTCGCGCGCGAGGTCGTGCGCGTCGGCCGGATTTCCGCGCACGCCCAGATCTGCGACCTGATCGACGATCAAGTGCTGAACTACAATTCGTTGATGCGTCGCGAGGTCGACAAGAAAAAGTGGACCGAACAGCAATTGCTCTACATCAGCCAGCTGCATCTCACGACGGTGATGTTGCTCACGGGCAAGATCAAGCTCGTCGAAACGCAAGGCGACAAGCAAGTTGTCGTGGAAGAAGGCAAGGATGTCTATCAGACCTGCTCGGCCGAGCAAAAGGGCAAGGTCAAGGAGTTGATCACCACCTACGTTAAGGCGGGTCCAGCGCTCGCCCAGGCCGCACCTGCCGCCGCGGCACCGGCTGCAGCGACAACGACCCCGGCACCTGCTCCCGTGAAGCCCGCCGCCGAGAAGAAGTAATCAGGCAGGCATCGATGGGTTGACGTCCAACATTTGATCCCATACTACCAAACGTGAAACGGGCCTGTTTTGGGGCCCGTTTTCATTTTGCGCACCCGTGATCGGCCGCCAATAATGGCAGCGGATCTGTCAGGTCCTGAAGAAGGACCAGAGGAGGGGGCGCTCCTTGCCGTTCGTGCCAGTCCGGCGCGGGCGCAATCATTTGGAGTGCTCGACGATGACAAAACGTATCCAGGCCAAGCACAAGATCGACCGCCGTCTCGGCGAAAACATCTGGGGCCGCCCCAAGAGCCCGCTCAATAACCGCGAATCGCGCCCCGGCCAGCACGGCGAGCGCCGCGTGTCCAAGCAGTCGGACTTCGGCCAACAGCTCAAGGCCAAGCAGAAGCTGAAGGGCTATTATGGCTCGATCAGCGAGCGCCAGTTCCTCAAGGCCTACAAGGAAG
>JBBRKD010000418.1:0-2820 GCA_038218255.1 Hyphomicrobiales bacterium
AGACGGTGCGCCCGGCCTGCTCGATGAACAGGTCGGGCGAAGCCGACAACACCGTCAGATCGCCGGTTTCTATGATGCCGCCGTAAGCCACCCGCTGCTTGGCCCGCAATTCGCGATAGAGCGCGACGGGTGCACCCTCAAGCTGGAACCGCGCGCGGAACGTCAGGTTCATCTGATAGATGTCGCCAGCCCGGATGTATTCGGCAGCCTTGGCGAAGCGTTCCGCATAGGCCGCCCCATCCCACGACAAGCTCACATCACTCAACGTGGGCTTTTCGGGCGATGCAGCCGCAAGCATCGCATCGACATCGGCACTGGCCAGCGTGCGCGGTGCCGTGAACAGCCCAAACCACAGCAGCGGAACGGTCCGGCCCGACGGCATCAGATGCGCAAGCCGGGGTTCCAGCACGTAACCGAGCTCATAGGCGAAAAACCCAGCTGCATGGAGGCCGCGCTTGGCCGCTCCCTCAAGACGGGTCAAGGCGGCTGGCACCTCATCGGGCGTGTCCGCTCGAATGATCTCAACCGGATCGAGATACAGCGCTGACGGCGTCCCCTGACCGGTGTTGTCGTCGAGCAGCACAAATGGCGCGCGCGCGGAGGGAAGGGCCGCAGGCGTCTGTGATGCAACTTTAGTCGCAGAATTGGTCATAGACCCTTGTAGCCCGTCAGCGCGAGAAACGTCACGCGTCGCGTCTCACCGCGACCCGCTGGTATCATACGCTGTCCGATGGGTTCAGACGTCTCAAACGCGTCGGTGACGAATTTCGCGCGGCTTGTAACGGGCGTCGTCCGTTTGAGATCGATGGGTTGCCGCAAGCTGACGAGCAGAACGGGTTGTCGGCTCGCCGCTGTGAACGGCCGCGTCAGCTCGAAATGGTCGTGGGGGCGCGAGCCCGATCGCCAAGCCAGCACCGGCGTCGACTGGTCGCGCAGATAATACGACAGCTCTGCCGTGATCGAGCGGTCATCGGTCAGCACGGTGCCGTACGGCGTGCCAGCCGCGCGCGCGCGATCGAGCTCCGCCCGCGTCGCGTCCGCAATCGCCCGCCAGCCCAACGTCCGCGCCATCGGATCGCCGAGCAATGGCACGGTGTAGAGCCCGGCCATCGAGGTCGCGAACACGAACAGCGCCAGGATCGCCGCGTGCAATCCGTAGGACGCTTTGAGCCACCCCCACGACACATCACGCACCAGCGTGGCCACCACCAGCACGACGCCGGCCACATAGGCAGGGGCCGCCCAGTTGGGGTGCGCGCGCGAGACGAAGGCCTGAACCGTGATGATGGCGACCAGCGGCAGGCAGAACGCGAGCAACAGACGATCAGCCTCCGGCAGTCGCACCGTCCGCGCCCGACCGGCAATGACGAGAAGGCCAGCAAAATACAACGGCCCGAACACGCCGAACTGACTGCCGAAAAACTCCAGCGCTTTACCCGGATTGAGCAACGAGCCTTCCCACTTAGCATTGTCGGCCGTGTGCGAAAACGTTGCGAAGCTGTTGGCCTGGTTCCAGGCGAGGTTTGGCAAAATGCACACGATACCAAGCGCAAGGCCGACCCAGAGCCGCGCGTCCTTGAGAACCCCGCGCCGCGCAGGTGTTGCCGCCAGATACAATCCGCAGCACACGAGGAACCAGGCCATGGCGTATTTGGCGTTGAGCCCGAGCCCGAAGGCCAACCCGAGTAGCAGCGCTGGCCACCACGCAGATGTCGTAAACAGCGCTGCGAACGCAACAAGCGCGAGCGCCCAGCACAATAGCAGCGGCACGTCAGTTGAAATCAGCGCCGACGAGACCGAGACCCCAGGCAGCAGCGCAAAAGCGATCGCCGCCAGAACGCCCGTGCGCAAATCATACAGCCGCGTGCCGAGCACGCACACCGCAAGCGCGGTCGCGGTATGAAGGATCGGGGATGGCAGGCGGATGCAGAATTCGCTCGCCCCGCACACAGCCGTTGAGGCGCCGATAATCCAAGCAATCAACGGCGGCTTGGAATAGTAGCCAAACGCCGGTTCCAGGCTCCAGAACCAGTATTGAGCTTCGTCAAAAAAGAGATCGGTTCTGTTGACCGCAAGTGCTGCAATCCGCGCGGCCAGGAGAGCACAGAGAACACCAACGAGCACCCGCAGGTAAAAGCCGCTGGAACGATCGGCGCGCTCATCCATCGGTCACCTCGGCCGCAAACGGGTCGCCGCACGCTCGCAACGCGCACTCAGGCGCGCGCGCGAACAGCCGTCAAACCGAGCATTTCGGCACCACGAGCGGCTAGCACGAGGGCTGGATAAACGAGCGCATTTACGAGCGCGATTTCGCCCACGATCTGCGGGGCAAACGCGAGATCACTCGATGGCAACACGGCCGTGGCTGCAAACAAGACCACCTCGTAGACACCAAAAGCTACAACCAAAGTCACAGCGGCTGCTGTGATACGACCCAATCCCTCAACCTTGCTCGCAAGAAGCACGGCCGATCCGTAGGCAGCGAATGCGGCGACGCCGATGGCGGCACCCCAGGCGTAGCTGTCGAACTCATGGGGGTAGTTCAAAAACCCATAACCGACGAGCTGGTTCAAGCCGAAAGCGGCGGCGATCATAGCGAGACCGTCAGCGCGGCGCATGTTGAGCGCAGCCAGCGTCGCCAGCGCCGCAAAAGGGGTCGCACACGAAAGCCTAAAGCTGAGAGCCACGCTCGCGACGGCGATCAGCGCAATCCAGAGCCAGGGCAGCGTGCGAGGGGCAGACGTTTGCATGGGGGCGTTCCTGGAGATGAATTGGTGCAGCACCACGTGCCACTCCCCTCGCGTTGTGGCAAGCGCGCTC
>JBBRKD010000419.1:0-2814 GCA_038218255.1 Hyphomicrobiales bacterium
TAGTAATGCCGTAGCCGTAGCGTTTCTCAGTCCACAACTTCTCGGCTGCCATCGGGAGGAAGGCGTTCACGGCGGAAAGACCGCCGAGAAACACAGCGTGCAGGAATGTCATTTTCCAGCCAACCGCGACCGACATCGACGCGGCTGCGAGGAGAATAATCAGGCCCAAGTAGAGCCAGAATTTCCCCCACAGCTGGAGATCGCCAAAGGCTTCGCGGATGAGATTTGATTTCATGAGTCATGTGCCTCGATAGAGAGTGGGCACGCATACGGGAGCGGGTCAGGCGGGCAAGATCAGCGGGGGTCGATGTCATCGGACAGGATGAAGCCCAGCAGGGCGGTGTTGATGATGAGGACAACGATGATCCAGAGGAGAACCAGCGTCATTTGAGCCAATAGGCAAGGCCTGCGGTGAAGATGCCGATCTCCTGCATGGACCCGCGCAGAGCGGGGATGTAGGGGATCGGGTGACCAAGCAGGCCGGCGAGTGTCGCGAGGATCAGGACGGCGAACCCCAGCTTAGAGAACAGCACGACCCAGCCAACAATCGCGTTGACGATGGTGCGTATAGCGCTAGAGACCTGATCACCGTTCATTGCGTTTCCTGATTTGGGCGGGCAGAGCTTTGGTCGATGACGTGAGACCCTGGGGCTCTGTGCGCGTGGTAGCGGCTGGCATCAGCAGAGCCACGGCCATGATCGCGGCAACGATGGTGGTGTCCGTCAAAACCGAACCCGCGCGCCAAGGCGAATCAACACGTCGTCTTTGGTGGCTGTCGGCCCGAATTTGCTGACCGAGGTCGTCCCTTCCAGGAACGCGGAGAGGCTTGGCGAGATGATCGAGAGCGAGGTTTCAACACCGGCGCCAAGCTGCAGCTGGCCGCTGTCCTTGATTTTCCAATCGAGGCTGCGGAGTTCGGCGATGCCGTAGAGCGCGAGGTTGGCGTTGACCGCAATGCCGAGCTTGGCAAACACGCTCCCGGTGGTCACATCGCCCCAGTCCGCGCGAATACCAGTGCCCATGGTGATGCCAGACACGATGATATCGCAACCCCCACCAATGCCGCCCTGAGCGTTGCGATCACCGGCGCGCAGATAGGTGCCAGCGACCGACGTCTCCGCGTAGCACCCGGTCAGGGGCTGCTTGTCGCGCATAGCGAGAATCTGCTCAAACGTGGCGGGAGCTGCGGGCTTGCCAAGGTCGGCCGCGTGGGTCTGGCTGCCAATCAGGCCGCCAAGAAAACCGAAGGCGACCACGGTCGCGATAATGACCTTCATGAATCCGGTCCTTTTGTGAGGTTCCCACGACCCAGCGTTTGCCGGCCGGTAGCACACGGCGCGAGGGGATGGCTGGGGGCGTGGGAATGGTGAAACGCGAAGCGGGCGGCCCTGGTGGAGCCGCCGTCTTGCTTTGCGCGCATGTTTTGATTGGGGGCGGATGGAACATTTTTCCGCCTGGGGGCCGCAACGCAGGACGCGGCCTCGTCCTCAACCTTCAATGCACAAGTTTGCCACAATTAGCAAAGGTTATTTTCAGCCGTCCTTGATAAATCGTGCAATGAGGTTTTCGTGCAACGCCACGGAACTGATCTTACCCGCCTGGGCGATGTCGACGCGGTACGTGTGGCCCCGATCCTCGATGATGGTGCCGGTGCGCGACTGGAACGGGCCTTGCGTGATCACCACGGCGTCGCCCAGCGCCAAACGCGGCGGGGCGGGGGGGATGGCGGGCTTGGCGAGATAGAGCCGTGAGAGGTCGTCTTTGCGGACGATGCCAATACGGCCCTTCACGTGTTTTTCAAACGCGGGGCAATACGCGGTTTCGGCGAACACGTAACCGGGGGCCGGGCTGGGGTGTTTGCCGGTGAACGGGGACCGCTTGCGAGTGCGATCGCGGGGAACGTAGGCGCGTATCCCAGCTTGGCGGAGTTCACCGGCGGCTCGGTGTTCGGTGTTGGGCGCGACGCGGTAGGCGATGAGCGTGGTCATGATGTGAGGTGTCCCGTGGATACGCGGGCACGCGGTCGGCGGTCAGATTATTTCGCTGCCATCCATTTGCGGGCGGGGTTTTTCCGCTTGGCGATCTTGGCGGAGACGGACAAGCGCGGGTTCTCGACGCGCTCGAGGATGCCCGTCTTGGGGTTGATCTTGTGGCGCGAGCCGATCGGAATCCCCTTGCGGACAGGCGTTGGTTTTTTAGCCATGGCAGCCTCTAGAGCGTGGATGTAGCACAGCGCGGTTTGCGGGAGCATCAGCCTTCGCCGTATTGTGAGGTTTCAAGAGCGGCCCAAGCCGCGAACGCACTCACGAGATACAGCGCTGCAATCCAGTCGAGGATGGTCATGCAGCCTCCCGCTTGTTTCGGCCTTCGAGTTCGTCGAGGTACAGCAACAAATCAGACTGCGCCGCATCGAACGTGGCGCGCTTGTCGGCGTCGAGCTTCGAGACCTTGATCGCAGATTTCAGGGCTGTAGGATTGAAGCCGGCACTTGCTGCCGCCGCATACGCCGCCTTGATGTCGGATTTGATGTCGACGGCTTGCTCTTCGAGGCGCGAGATTTGCTCAGCGCGCCAGCACAGTTCGGAGTTGGTTTGGAGGTTCATGCTGCGTCCTTCCGCTGCTTGAATTTGAACGCTATGGAGAAAAACTTCGATCCGGTCTTGGCTTCCTTCACCCACGCCTTGACCCATCCAATGTTCGACGCTTGGCAATGTGGGCAGACGATTTTGAACTCGCCCTCGTAGCCTGGATGGTTATCTGATTTGCGGTCGGCGTCGGGGATTTTGAAAAGGTTTCCACTGTTGTCGGGTGGCG
>JBBRKD010000420.1:0-2811 GCA_038218255.1 Hyphomicrobiales bacterium
GGAGCGACAGTTCCAGCGAGCGGTGGTCGTTCTGACCGGGCCGGAGCGTCGCTCACGCCCGCGATCCGAAACGGGGTGTGTCCAACAATCGGTCCCAGCTCAACCGTGATGTCGTGCGCATCGCGCGCCAGGATTGCGCCGTCTTTGATCAGCTGGTTGGTGCCAGCGGCCCGGGGATCGAGCGTGTGGCCTGGGACTGCGAACACGTCGCGGCCCTGCTCGGCAGCAAAGCGAGCAGTCGTTAGTGTGCCGGACCGTTGTGCGGCTTCCACGACGAGGACGGCGAGCGCCACGCCTGAGATGATCCGGTTGCGGCGGGGGAAGTCTCGCGCGCGCGGCGTATATCCCGGCGGTTGCTCAGTGATGTGGCAGCCAGACGCTGCGATCTCGGCATACAGGTCACGGTGCTCAGGGGGATAAATCGTGCCGGGGCCGCCCGCATGGACGGCGATCGTGCCGGTTCGTAGGGCCGCCCGGTGGGCTGCCGCGTCAATGCCGCGGGCAAGGCCTGACACGATGACATAGCCCTCAGCGCCCAAGTCGCTGGCAAACGTGCGAGCAACCGTTGCGCCAGCGGCTGAACAATCACGCGAGCCGACGATGGCAACGATCGGCTTGTTCAAAAGCGCCGCTTGGCCCGTCACGTAGAGAAGCGGCGGGGGGTTCTCTGTGGCGGCAAGGGCGGCTGGATAGCCCGGTTCGATCGTGAAGACGGGCACAGCCCCAAGCCTGTGGGCCGCTTCCAATTCGCGTTCGGCCGTCTCAACTGTGCAGAGCGTGGTTGCCCGACCGCCCGCGCGTTTGCGGATGAGATCGGGGAGCGCATCAATGGCTGCCTGCGCGCCACCGCAATGATTGATGAGGTCGCGAAACGTCGCTGGGCCGATCGTATCGGACCTTATGAGACGCAAACACGCGAGCCGCTCCCGGTCGTCCAGCGCTGCGATTGGCAACGGCGCTGGCCGGTAAGGGTCGTCGGTATCGAACAGATCAGACGGCGGCTTTGGCACCGTGAAGCTCGCTGTTGGCTTGACCGATACGCGGCTCATCGCCAGCCATCAGACGTCGGATGTTAGCACGGTGCATCCAAAACAACGCGAGCGTCATGACAGCAAAGACGGCGGCCGTGACCGGTCGACCGAGCAGCAAGAGGAGAATGGGCGTGGCCACGCTGGCAACCAACGCTGCGAGCGACGAAAACCTCAGCGCATAGGCCACCAGCAACCAGAGAGCGCAGAACGCGACGCCAGCAGGCCAAACCAGCCCGAAGAGGCCGCCGACATAGGTCGCAACGCCCTTGCCACCCTTGAAGCGCAGCCAGATCGGGAACAGATGCCCGATTAAGGCACCCAGCGCTGCCGCGTGGGCTGGGGCTTGACCATACCAATCGTTGACGAGCAGGACCGCACCGGTTGCCTTGAGCCCGTCGAGCAGCAGCGTTGCAGCCGCCAGCCCCTTGTTGCCCGTTCGCAGGACATTCGTTGCACCGATATTGCCCGATCCGATCGAGCGGATGTCGCCAAGGCCTGCCGAGCGGGTCAGCAACAAGCCGAATGGGATCGAACCGAACAGGTATCCAATCGCTGCGCCATACAGCAGCCAGTGGCCCAGATTGCCAACCATCAACAGGAGGAAAGAACTCAACACACCCATGGCGCTACTCTCTTGTTCGTTGCCGTTTAGCGCTCAGCCGCCGTGCCCGCAGCAGCAGCTGGATAGACCGTTTCACCCGCAACCACGGTACGCAAAACGCGGCCCTGCATCTTGCTATCGTCGAACGGCGTATTCTTGGACCGTGAACGCAGGAGCTCTTTGTTGACAACCCACGGCTCGCCCAGATCCACGAGCACGAGATCGGCTGGCTCGCCTTTCACAAGGCAGCCGCCGCGCAGCGATAGGAGGTTTGCCGGGTTATAGGACAGCGCCTTCCAGAGCGTCAGCAGCGGGATTTCTGCCGTACCGGTGTGAAGGCGCAGCGCTGCCGACAAAAGTGTTTCAAGCCCAACCGCGCCGTCGGCGGCTTCTGCGAATGGGCGCCGCTTGACGTCGGCATCCTGCGGATCGTGGCTCGACACAATCACGTCGATATCGCCGTTAGCAACCCCTTCAACCATGGCGCAACGATCGTCCTCGGTGCGGAGCGGCGGACGGATCTTGAAGAACGTGCGGTACGACCCGATGTCGATTTCGTTCAGCGTCAGATGATTGATCGACACCCCGCAGGTGACCGGCAGTCCGCGCGCCTTGGCAGCCCGGATCACATCGAGGCTTTCCCGGCAGGTGATGGTCGCCGCATGATACCGCCCGCCTGTCACCTCCACCAAGCGGATGTCGCGTTCCAGCACGATGGTTTCGGCGGCCTTGTTGACCGCGGGAAGCCCGAGGCGGGCAGAAATCTCGCCCGAGTTCATGCTCGCGTTCTTCGATAGGAACGGATCTTCGGTGTGGTGGACGATGAGGGCGTCGAAATCCTTCGCATACAGTAGTGCGTTTCGCATGACGCGCGTGTTGGTGATGCTGGATTTGCCGTTGGTGAACGCGCACGCGCCCGCCCGCTGGAGCAGGCCGAACTCGGTCATCTCCTCGCCTTCGAGGTTGCGGGTCATGGCGGCCATGGTGGCAACATGCACGATGGCGTTGTCGCGCGCGCGCCGCTGGATGAAATCGACAAGCGCAACCTGATCGATGACCGGCTTGGTATCGGGCATGACGACGATGGTCGTCACGCCACCCGCTGCTGCCGCCATGCTGGCGGTCTTGAGTGTTTCGCGGTGTTCCTGCCCGGGTTCGCCGGTGAACACCTGGCAATCG
>JBBRKD010000421.1:0-2810 GCA_038218255.1 Hyphomicrobiales bacterium
CGCCAGCTTCGCACGATCGAGGAGATTGACGCCAACAAGGACGGGCTCAAAACCGTGTTCGCCAAGCTGCTGACGTTTGGCTGCGGCGCGCGCGACGCCATCATGGTCGACAACGCCGACTGGCTCGCACCGCTCAACTACATCGACTTCCTGCACGATGTCGGCCGACACTTTTCAGTGAACCGCATGCTCGCGATGGATTCAGCCAAACTCCGTCTGGAGCGAGAGCAAGAGCTGAGCTTCATCGAGTTCAACTACATGCTTCTCCAGGCCTACGATTTCGTGGAGCTGTCGAAGCGCACCGGCTGCAACCTGCAGATGGGCGGCTCCGACCAATGGGGCAACATCGTTACCGGGTCCGATCTTGGCCGCCGCATGGGCGTGAAAACGCCGCTGCACGCGCTGACCTGCCCGCTGCTGACCACGACATCGGGTGCCAAGATGGGCAAGACGGCGGCTGGCGCCGTCTGGCTCAATGAAGCCCAGCTGTCGGCCTACGATTACTGGCAATACTGGCGCAACACCGAAGATGCCGACGTCGGACGCTTCCTGCGGCTGTTCACGACGTTGCCGATGGGCGAGATCGAGCGGTTGGCGGCCCTTGGCGGCGCGGACATCAACGACGCGAAGAAGGTCCTCGCAACAGAGGCAACCGCGCTGATCCATGGCCGCGCAAAAGCGGATGCGGTCGCAGAAACCGCCCGCAAAACGTTTGAAGACGGGGCCGCCGCCGACGGACTGCCCGTCTATCAGGCCACCATCGGCGAAGGGCTGGGCTTACTCAAACTGTTCGTCGATGCGGGGCTCGCGAGCTCGAACGGCGAAGTGCGCAAGGCGATCGCGAACAATTCGATTTCGCTCAACGACGTCAAGATCACCGACGCCAGCTACGTGCTGACCGCCAAGGACCTGATCGAAGGCCAGGCGAAACTTTCGCTTGGCAAAAAGAAACACGTCCTGCTGCGGCCGAACTGACGTTCGGCTTCACGCGCCTGGTCGCAAATCGCAGAGCGTGTGCCGCAAACCGAAAACGCGATTTCAATGAGCACCTCTGACCAGGCGTGCCGCTGGCGACACCTCTACGGACGTATCGCCTTCACGATCTCAACAAAGCGGGCAAGCGGCGCGCCATTGCCGATCAAGGTCATCGGCACCGAGAAATGCCCGCGATCAAGGATGAACTGGTTTTCAGCAGGCAGTCCCCAGCCGCGCACGAGGGGTTCACCGCTTGCAAACGGGGTGACGCGATCACGACGGCCGAGGATCGAAACAATCCGGCCCGGTGCGATCGGTGGCTCCAAGCCCGGATCAAGCGGCGACAGATAGGACGCGGCCAATGCGGGCGTCCAGCCCTTGGACATCACATCGTTCGCGGTGCCAAAGATCTCAGCAATGGCACCGTGCATCACCGCTTCGCCAAGCGAGCCACAATGGGTGATCAGCAGCAGCGCGTCGGGCCGCAGACGTTCTGGCCAATTGATCGACTGTTTGGCAGCAAGTTGGGCCATCTGCGCCCCAAGGCTTGTCCCGGCAAAACAAACAGGGCCGGACGACGTCCGCCGCGCCCAGTCGGCCAGCACAGCCCATTCCTGGAGCGCCGCCGTGAAGGCAACGAGGGTTGCAGTCGGGAAGCTCCCGATGATGGCCTCGCCGCCAAACATGCCCGGCGTGGCACGCCTGCCGTGGAACGGGGCTTCCGGGCGGATGACGCGAAATCCGGCGGCGACCAGCTCATCTGTCTCGTCGACGAGGCCGCGCCAATGATCAAAATCGATGCACACGCCATGGCCGAGAATGATCGTCGGCGGATCGGCGATGCCGAGCGGCTCGTGGACGCGCGCCGTCACATGTTCGTCGAGATGGGGCGAGGGGCTTTTGAACCGGAGCCAGTAGTCGCGGCCAACCGTGCCGGGAATGGCCTGCGATACGGCGATGTCGGGCATCATGGCCGGCGGCGCAACGAACGGGGCGAGACCGTTGCGAACCCCTCCCCAAACGCGGTCAACCTCGTCAGGCGAGGTGATATCGAGCTGAACGCGCGGCACATCGCGCGCCACATAGCGGGCAAACAGCGCGCGCGTGCCGTTCAGCGCATGGCGCGCATCAAGCCGACGGGCTTCAATCGCTGACCGTTGAGCAAGGGTCGTGTCGTTCAACCCAAAGAAAGCCGCTTCCCAGGCCACATCCATCGCCCGCGATGTCGCGCGCACGTCTTCAAATCGGGCGAGCGTCCGCGTCAGGCGGTCGGCATCAGCAGAAGAAAACCGCATCGGCACGGCAGCGCAGAACCGTCGCGGATCGCCGTCCGCCAACTGAGCCGCAGCCCACAGGCGCGACGACTTGAAGAAGACGTGGCGCAGGCTCGCTGTGGTCGCGGTATCAAACCACCGCCAACCGAGCACAGATCCCATGAGCGTGCGACGCCAGCCATGGGCTCCAGCGCCGGTGCGCAGGTAGCTCGCCGGTCGAACGCCGATGGCAGCGTTCGGCCGGGGACGAGTTGCAGCAGAAGGTGGCGGCGTCAGGGTATCCATCACCCAACCCTAGTCTATCCAGCGCTTTCAGAACCAGACCCTGCACCGTCGCAGTCAAGATCAGGTTACTTGACGTCGGCTGCCACGCGCACGGTCACCATTTTGTCGGGGTTCTTGACCGGTTCCCCGCGTTTGATCTTGTCGACGTTGTCCATGCCATCAATGACGTTGCCCCAGACGGTGTATTGCCCGTCGAGAAAACCGGCATCGCCAAAACAAATGAAGAATTGGCTGTTGGCGGAGTTTGGCATCGAGGAACGCGCCATCGAAGCGGTG
>JBBRKD010000422.1:0-2808 GCA_038218255.1 Hyphomicrobiales bacterium
GGGAGCCTCGCCTGACCACCAGAGCGTGAGCTGTCGCCAAAGGTCGGTGAACAGGACATTGCCCTCAAGGCGCGAGAGCGGCGCGCGCTGATCGGCGAAGCTGAACTTATACTCAAAAAACAGTGACGTCGCGCCGAGGCGAACTTCGAGCCCGACCAACGCCTGGGCAACGGGCCCCGCGTACTGGTATTCGTAGGTACGGGCTGGCTCGTTCCTCATGGCAACTTCGGTATGGGGCAGAGAAAAGCCGCCGCCGATTCCGACATAGGGCGACAGGCGCGGAGTGAGAGCGCCGAGCCGGAACAGCACATTCGCGGTCAGCATGTTGTGGCCGTGGCTGAACTCCAGGTGTTTGAAGAGATCGCCGATCTTGGCTTTGGCGGGTGCCGGCGCGCCGTCGATCAGCCCCTTGATCAACACCTCCTGTTCGGGGCGTGTGATCGTCTTTGAGTGGGTGAAATCCAGCATATATCCGCTGGTGTTGCCGGGGTTCCAGCGCACGACGCGAACGCCATAATAGATGGGGCTCTTGAAGGGCTTGGCGTCCCACTCCGCGTCCTTGAGGGTGAAATCGGTCTTGGTCGCTGGGTTGTCGAAGCGGATGTCGCTTGGATAGGTGTAGGGGGCACCCAGATAGCCAGCGATCATGGTTTGCGCACGCGCTGCGTCGAGCACTTTCGGTCCGCTTGCGCTGGTGCGACGGGCGGCGGCCACGTCGCCATCGACGGCCTGCTGTTCGATGGCCGCGTGGCCCACGATTGCTGCGAGCATGGCCACCGCAAGCACAACGCCAGTCGCATCGACAGCGCGGCGCACGGTCGTAAACGGCGCACGATTGGGCGCCTGGAACCCGGTTAGATTGGCAATGCGGCTGAGCACGTGAGACGTTTC
This sequence comes from Hyphomicrobiales bacterium, assembly GCA_038218255.1. Taxonomy (GTDB): domain Bacteria; phylum Pseudomonadota; class Alphaproteobacteria; order Rhizobiales; family Hyphomicrobiaceae; genus JANXVY01. The sequence continues at coordinate 892 of JBBRKD010000422.1, forward strand.
CTTATGACAGGTTGGCACTCAGGACAGGTGGCACATTTCACCGGCCGAACGTTGAGACAGGAACGCTGTGATCGCACACTTAGAGCACAACCGCGCCGTGTCCGATGACCCACTGGCTCGCTGGCTCGCTGGCTCACGACGACGCTGCCTCGCGGTTTAACTGCCTCGCGGTTTCGCTGGTTGACGGCAAACCTTAGCCATCGGTGCCGCGACGGCAACAACCTGAATTGACGCGGACGCTGCGGCCCGGCATCAGCGGCGCTTGGCACGCTTCTGAGCCTTGCGCGAGGTTGGCAATTGCGATGCTTCCGCGGGCGGTACGGCAGGCTTGATCATCTTCGAGGGCGTGGCCGTGACGGGGGGCTGTGCTGCTGGCTGTGCTGGGGACTGAACTGTGCGGGCGTTGCCCTGAACGTCGCATGAGCGAACCTCGATGAAGAGCTGCCGCACCTGGGGATAACGCTGCTTGATCGACGCTTCGATGCGGGCGTTGGTCGTCTCGACGGTGCGCGCACTGACTCGGTCGTCGAAATCGACGCTTGCCATAACGAGGATGTCTTCTGGGCCAAGGTGCATCGTCTTGATCGTGTTGAGGCGCGTGATGGGTTCACCTCGGCCGGTCTCGGCTTCGATGATGGCCCGCAAACCGTCTTGAACGGCTTCGCTGGCCGATTCCCCGATCAGCAGCGATTTCGTCTCGACGCACATAAAGACAGCGACGGCTGCCAGGATCAGCCCGATGACGATCGAGGCGAGGCCGTCGGCTTGCGCGATCTTGAACTGGTCGGTGGCGAGGATGCCGACGAAGGCGACCGTGAGACCCGCCAGGGCTGCGAGGTCTTCAAGCAGCACGGTGTAAAGAGACGGGTCTTTCGAGCGGCGCAACGCTTCAACAAACGGAACGGTGCCACGGCGGGCGTTGAACTCGCGCAAGGCGCGAACGGTGGAGATCCCTTCAAGCACGAGCGCCACGCCAAGGACAGCGTACAAAATGTGGGCATTTTCGATCGCATGCGGATTGCGCAGCTTGTCGATGCCCTCATAGATCGCGATGCCAGCGCCGAGCGAGAACAGCAGAATGGCGACGATGAAACTCCAAAAGTAAAGCTCCATAGAATAGCCGAACGGATGGCGTGAATCCGATGGGCGTTGCGACCGGCGCAGCCCGAGCAGAAGCAGGTCTTGGTTAGACGTATCGATCATCGAATGGATGGCTTCTGCCAGCATGGCGGACGAGCCGGAGTAGGCGGCGGCTGCAAACTTCGCCACGGCGATGCCCAGATTGCAGGCGAGAGCCACGATGACGACTGAGGTTGATCCACCCGCTGACACTGTCTTGCGCTCCAGGTTGCAGGGTCAGCCGTGCTCCCCACGACCTTGCCATCTCGTCATTTGACTTGAGCCGCGCTGCCGTCGTCTCACAGTGCGCGTAAGAACAGTGCGCGTAAGAACGACCGTCACACAACGTATCATAGGGCTCATGGTTCATACGCCCGCCGACATCGCCAGCCTGATGACGAAGGTCGCAGCCAGGGACGCCCGCGCGTTCGAGGCCGTCTACGACGCGACGAATGCCAAAGTCTATGGCATCATCCTCAGGATCGTCCGACGGCGAGATGTGGCGGACGAGATCTTGCAGGAGGTGTACGTCAAAATCTGGGACCGGGCCGCCGACTACGATGCAACACGCGCATCACCGATCACCTGGATAAGTACGATTGCCCGCAATCGTGCCCTCGACGAGGTGCGCAAACGCCAACCGGTGTCGATCGAAGACACCCCCGAAGCGCTCGCCGTCGCCTCATCAGAACCTCACCCACTGGCAGCGCTTGAACGCAGCGAGGACGTCGCCCGGCTGATGGCCTGCCTCGACACGTTGGAGCCCAAGCGGCGCGAACTCGTGATGCTGGCTTATCT
>JBBRKD010000423.1:0-2808 GCA_038218255.1 Hyphomicrobiales bacterium
CGGCTTTCCAGGATCTCCGGATCGGTCAGGCGCGAATTCGTCATGTGGGTGTGGACGCCGGGCGCGCCGTCGAAGCCGGGGCCCGCGGGCGCGCCCGAGCAGATCGTCTCGTAATACTGCACCATGTCATCGCCAAACGTCAGATTGTTCATCGTGCCTTGCGCCGATCCCAACGCCCCCAAGGCCCCAAACAGCGCGTTCGTCACGATCTGGCTCGTCTCGGTATTGCCAGCGACCACGGCTGCTGGATAGCGCGGGGCCAGCATCGAGCCCTCCGGCACCACGATCTCAATCGGCCGCAGACACCCCGCATTCATCGGGATCGCTTCATCAACCAGCACGCGGAAGACATATAACACGGCCGCCCGCGTTACCGGCTCGGGCGCGTTGAAGTTATTCGCCTGCTGCGCCGACGTGCCGGTGAAATCCACCCGCGCCGTGCGTGCCACCTTGTCGACCGTGATCGCAACCTTGACGGTCGTGCCCTGGTCGGTCGCGACGCTGATCTCGCCATCGTCGAGCCGCGCGATCAGCCGCCTGACGGCCGCTTCTGCCGCATCCAGCACATGCCCCATGTAGGCCTGCACCGTCTCCAGCCCGTAACCAGCGATCATCTTGCGCAGTTCGGCCGCCCCGCGCGTGTTTGCGGCAATCTGCGCCTTCAGGTCGGCAATGTTCTTGTCTGGCTGTCGGGCGGGATAGCGCGCCCCTGTCAGCAACGCGCGTGTCGCCTCCTCAAGGAACAGCCCCTGGGCAACCAGCAGTGCGTTGTCGATGTAGACGCCTTCTTCCTCGATATGCGTCGCGCGCGGCGTCATCGAGCCCGGCGTCAGGCCACCGATATCCTCGTGGTGCCCTCGGCTCGCGACGTAAAACAAAATGGCCTCACCCGAATCATCAAACACCGGCGTGATCACCGTCACGTCAGGCAGGTGCGTGCCACCGTTGTAGGGCGCATTCAGCATCACGACATCGCCGGGCCTGAGCGTTGCAGCCCTCTCCCGCACCACCGTTTCAACCGACCTGTCCATGCTGGCCAGATGCACAGGCAGATGCGGGGCGTTCGCGATCAATTGGCCACCCGCATCAAAGATCGCGCACGAAAAATCAAGCCGCTCCTTGATGTTGACCGATTGCGCGGTGTTGCGGAGCGCTTCGCCCATCTGTTCGGCGATGCTCATGAAGGCGTTGTTGAACACCTCCAGCAGTGCCGGATCGGCCCCCCGCGTTAGAGCTGAGGCCCGGTGCGGATTAACGAGCCCGATCCGCTTCAACACCAAATGATCGTGCCGGGTCACTTCCAAAAGCCAGCCCGGTTCGACCACGACCGTCTGATGCGTCTCGATCACGAGGGCAGGCCCGGCGAGTCGGTGCCCTGGCTTTAAACCATCGCGCGAATAGACGTCCGCGTCGTGCCACGCACCGCCCAAATAAACTTGCCTGCTCCCCAGGGGCCGCACGCTGTCGGCTGCCACCAACGGGCGCTCGGGCTCAGCAAACGGCTCGCCTCCCCCGCTGGCCGCGATGGCCAGACTTGCAATCTCGATTGATTTTTCAGGACTGGTAAAGCCAAACCGCTGGGCATGCACACGCGTGAAGGCAGCCGACATCAAATCCACCGTCCCCGCGTCCACCGGCAGCGCCGTATCGCTCCCCGCGTATCGCAGATGCACGTCAACTGAGACGACCATCGCGGTCTCGGCCACGCCCTGCGCTGCAAGCTCGGCACGCACCTCGCCTGACATGTCCCGAACAAGCGCGTCCAGCGCGCCCATTCCGGCCGCATCCAATGCGCGCTCGACCGATCGCGTGCGTTGCGCCCGCAAATCGGCAAGCCCCATGCCGTACGCCGATAGCAACCCCGACAACGGATGGATCAGTACGGTTTCCATGCCAAGCCGGTCGGCGATCGCACACGCGTGCTGGCCGCCGGCCGACCCAAAGCAAGCGAGCGTGTATCCGGTGACATCGTAGCCCCGCGCAACCGACACGGTGCGGATCGCGTTGGCCATATTCTCGACCGCGACCTGAATGAACCCGTCCGCCAACTGTTCGGGCGTGCGTGCGTTTCCCATCCCGTCGCTCATCCCGTCGGCGAGCGCACAAAAGGCTGCCTCCACGGCCAGCGAATCAATCGCAGCGTCCCCGGTCGGCCCAAAGATCGCGGGGAAAAACTCTGGCTGAAGCTTCCCGAGCATGACGTTGGCGTCCGTCACGGTCAGTGGACCGCCGCGCCGGTAGGCCATCGGGCCAGGATCAGCGCCTGCACTCGCAGGCCCCGCCATCATCCGCGTGCCGTCGTAGGTCAGGATTGATCCGCCACCGGCTGCCACCGTGTGGATTTTCAGCATCGGCACCGCAAGCCGCACGCCCGCAACCGTGGTCTCCGTGGTGCGTTCAACCACCCCCGCGTAGTGCGAGAGATCTGTCGACGTGCCGCCCATGTCAAAGCCGATGAGCCGGTCGAAGCCCGCAATCCGCGCGGTTTCAATCATGCCGACGATGCCGCCCGCCGGTCCCGACAAAATAGCGTCGCGGCCCTTGAAGCGCTCAGCCTGCACGAGCCCGCCCGCCGACGTCATGAACTGCAGCGTTGTCGCCGCCCCGAGCGCGCCCGTGACCTGATCGACATAGCGTGCAAGCCCCGGCGACAGATAGGCATCCGCAACCGTCGTGTCCCCGCGCGGCACAATCCTGACGAGCCCGGACACTTGGTGGCTCACGGACACATGCGTGAACCCGACCCCGCGCGCGATGCTTTCCGCCTTCAGTTCATTCTCGGGAAACGCCCACGCATGGAGAAACACG
>JBBRKD010000424.1:0-2805 GCA_038218255.1 Hyphomicrobiales bacterium
AAAATCGGAAACTTTCGAACGTGCATGTGATTTTCCTATATGGCCGGTGCACTGGTCTGGAATAGGGATAACAACGGTACAACCGAGCGGTCTATGCCGACTTACGCTGCGTTGGATTGCCCTTTTCGCGGTTAAGCTTAACTGCTTCTTTTACGAACTTCCGTAGATCGGCCGTGCGAATGTCTGCCATGCACGCGATCTTTACATGTTTCATGCGATCGCCGTCGCCGACGAGTAGGCCTTTGCCGTCAGTCAGCTCGGCGCCGCGCCAGAAGCCAAACGTGACGTGGTTCTTGCTCGGCTTGATATAAGCGAACGGGCCGTTTTCTTCAAAGACGGGCTGACCCCATTTCAGCGACTCGCTGGTCGCCGGCGCAGCCGCACGCACCAGCTGGCGCAGCGCATTCACAATTGCTGCCTGGTCCGGCTTCAGCTTCGTCCTGACATACTCGTCGACGGCGACGCCCTGCAAGGGACTGACTTTGGCGGTCGTGCGCGGGCTGGCAGGCATATGTGTCCTTTCCGATTCTAGCGCAACTGGCTGCTGCTGTAGCCAAGAATACGACGGGCGATGATCAGCAGGTTGATCTGGCGCGTGCCCTCGTATAACTCGGCGATCTTCGAATCACGGAAGAGCTTTTCGGCCAGTAGATTTTGCGAATAGCCGAGCGCGCCCAGCCATTCGACCGCCTTCGAGGTTATAGTAACTCCGACCATACCGGCCTTGACCTTGCACATCGACGCTTCGAGGCTGTTGGGCATGCGGTTGTCGTTCATCCACGCGGCGCGCTGCGTCAACAGCCACGCCTGCTTCAGCTGCGCCTCGCATTCTAGTAGATCGCGCTCGATCGCCGTCAATTCGTGGCGAGGCTTGTCATAGCGCACTTCAATGCCCTGTTTGCCCAATTCTTCCTTCAGCAGGTCCAGCGCGGCACGGGCTACGCCGACGGCAGAGGCAGCGACGGCGGGGCGGGTGGCGTCGAACGTCATCAAGACGCCCTTGTAACCATCGCTGGTCTGTTTCTGGCCAACCTCGGGCGAGCCGAGGATGTTTTCGAAAGGAATTCGGCAGTCCTGGAATAGGAGAGTGGCCGTATCACTGGCGCGGATTCCCAGCTTCTGCTCCAGCTTGGCGACGGTAAAACCTGGGGTGCCTGCCTCTACGACGAACGACTTAATGCCGGCGCGTCCGGCCGAGGGGTCAACGGTCGCCCAAACGACGACGAATCCTTTTGATTGCTCGCCGGCCATCCATCCCGAGGTGCAGAATATCTTCTCGCCATTGAGCACCCATTCGTTGGTCGCGCTATCCAGCACAGCACGCGTCTTGATGGCAGAGGTATCGGAGCCGGCACCCGGCTCCGTGATCGCCATGGCGCCCCATTTCGGCTCGCCCTCGGTGAAACGTTTGAGAAAGCGCTCCTTCTGCTCGACGGTGCCGGCGGCCTCGACGGCCGCGCCGCCAAGGCCCGAGCCTGGAATCGAAAGGTACAGGCCAACGTCGCCCCATGCAAGCGCCTCGATTGTGTGGATGAGCATCATGCTTGCTGTGGAAGGCCGTTTCGGCCTGGCGTCGGCGGTCGTCTGTTCCGCTTCGGCCGCGCGGCGCCTGCTGCGCTCGTACGATGCGAGGTTCTGGGTTTTTAGCGTTTCCCACATCGCGGCGTACATCTCCAGCGGCTTGGCGTGCTCCGACTCGCGCTCATCGTATTCACGTGAGACAGGGCGCAACATGGTCGCGGCGACCATCTGCATGAACTGCTGCTGCTGCACGATAGGCTCGGGGGTCTCGAAGTCGATCATAGGCGTTAATCCATGCCTGTTTGGTGAAAGTCAGGCAGCCGCTTTTCCATGAACGCCTGATTGGCTTCCTTAAAAGTGGGGCGCTGCATGGCAGCTTGGAACTCGACCGTCTCGCGTTCGCGTGCCTCCACGAAGGCAGGGTCTTTGACCGTGGCCCAGAGCAGGCGCTTCACTGCGGCAAGCCCTTTGGTGGGATTGAACGCAATCTCCTCGGCGAGTTTGACGGCCTCGTCAATGAGCTGATCGTGCGGGTAGACGTGCGTGACGAGGCCGATTTTCAAAGATTCCTCGGCAGAATAGAGCCTGGCGCTGAGCATCATCTCCATGGCGTGTCCCCAGCCAACAATCTTTGGGAGCATGACCGACGAGCCAAGCTCCGGCGTGACGCCGGCGCGCAGGAAGCGCGCCGAGAGCCGGGCACGGTCCGAGGCGACGCGCACGTCGCAGATCAGGGTCATAGTGAGACCCCAGCCCACGGCTGCACCGTTAATCGCGGCGATGATGGGTTTCGACTCTGAGGCGACCGTAATCCAGTCCTCGTAGCTGACCGGCGAGCGTTCATCCGTACCGGGTCCGGTATTACGCGCCCAGCCGGAGACGTCGGCCCCCGCGCAGAAGCCCTTACCCGCGCCCGTCACCACGATTGCGCCTATGGAATTGTCCCGGCTCCAATCCTGTACCTGGCTGTACAGTTCTTCCAGCATCCGCGGATGCATAGCGTTGAGCGTTTCAGGACGGTTCATGGTGACGAGGCCGACGCGCCCGCGCTGTTCGGTTACGATCATTTGATGGGTCATATTACCTCCTGATCTATACGATCGCCATGCCGTCCATGGTGACGAAGCCGCGGGCGTTGCGCAGCCACATCTCCACCGGGTTGTCGCGGATGTAGCCGTGGCCGCCCATGACCTGCACCGCTTTATCCGTGACCTTCAGCGCCATGTAGTCGGCTCTCATTTTTGCAAGATAGCACTCGCGGGCGGCGTCCAGACCCTTATCCAG
>JBBRKD010000425.1:0-2801 GCA_038218255.1 Hyphomicrobiales bacterium
TCATCGCCCGATCAAACGGCGACGCAAACCAGCTTCCAAAATGGCAGGCAGCCGCAGCCTCCGCGCGGTCGGCCGCTCAGCAAAGGTTGCGCCGATCAAGAAGCGCCAACCAGCGCCATTTGCCATCAAACGAACAACGCCGACGGCACATCGCGCTCAAACCCGCGTCCTGAAGCCCATAAAAGTTCAACGGACGGCCACGATCATCACGTTCCCCAAGGCAAAAGACCAGCGCCAGGCAAAAGGACATAAGCTCAAGCGCGTGGCCTGAGCCAGACCGCCTGACCGCCTGACCGCCATAATCAAACGGAATGACATCCAGGGCGCCCCTTGATGTCTGGCGCTCTCAAGCCGTTTTGCGCACGCGTTCAGCCCGCCACGATGCGGGCGCGACACCGACGAGGCCGAGGTGGCCCCGGATGGATTGGCTCGCTAACAGCGTTGGATTGACGCTCCATTGGCCAGCGAGACGCATCACGTGTTCCGTGGTCGGGTGCAGCAGAAGTTCGCCACCAGCATCGCCTGTGCGACCGCGCACACCGCGCAACTCGAACAATTTCAATCCGAGCGACTTCTCTTCCCGCGTGGGCTTACCGCGGGACCAGATGAGTCCTTCGTCACTGATCGCAAAGGCCCGCACCACACGCCCACCGACGAGCTTCGCCCATGAGAAAAGATCCAGCTCCGGGTGCGAGCTGAAGTATTGCACATCGCCAAAACGCTCCGACAACCCTGTGAGAAGCGGCGTACACTTGTCGATGAAGGATCGGCCATGCGGCTGGGGCAGGCTGACGCCGACGATGAACACCCAGCCCTCGAGCGGCGGCGAAACGAAGACGCGGTTTCCACCGAGCCTCGCATCGTAGATCGTGCCAATCCCAGAATTCCAGTTCGACGAGACGACGTCCGTCAAACCCAAGGCATGGGCTGCCTCATGGGGTTCAGCCTTCACCGCGATCCACGTCATATCCGGGCCGAACGCGCACGGCTGGTCGGGGGCAAGATCATAGATGATACGCCGTTCCGACAGCCGCGGTCCGACAACCTGCGCTGCCAGGAGAATGGTGACGATGGTGAAAAGTGTGATGAAGACGATCATGGTACCGAGCGGAATCAACCTTCGTTTAGGTTAAACCGGCTGCCACAGCAGACGAAGGGCCACGGGCGCAATTGTTGAGGAAAACGCGCGTCGGGAGCGAAAAGCTGTGAAACAAAAAAGGGCCCGCGATGCGGACCCTTTTTCACATTCAAAGATCGGATGAGAGGTTAGCCTCTGCAAACCTCAATACGTGAACTTGCCGAGGAACACGAAGCGTTCGTCGCACTGCGCAGCGATCCCGTTGCACCAGTTGGCGACCGCGCCGTTGTTGGGCACGTCCGTGTTCCAGTAGCGGAAGTCGAAGGAGAACTTCTCGACGGCAAGCGTGATGCCGATGTTGTAGTACGCCAGCTCGTCGCGTCCATTGCCGAGCGTGAAGCCATCCTTCGCGTCACCATACTGCTTGCCGTACAAACCGCTGATGGTCGGCGTGACAGGACCAATGGCTGGAAGTTCGTACGCAGCAGTTGCCTCAGCCGTGAAAACTTCGTTCTGACCGCCCTGATACTCGTTCGTGTAGTACACGACGCCGCCAAGTGTCAGCTTGGGCAACATCGGAATGATGGCACCGCTCGCGCCGCCCTTGATTTCAAGGTAGTCTTGTTCTTTCACTTCGCCGCGGATCAGTCCGCTATCGTTCGCGCCGGGGTAAGCATAATAGATCACGCCGAGGTCAAATGTGACCGCGCCAACGACCGGCTTGATCCCCGCGTAAATGTCGACTTCCGTGTTGACAGCCTTCTTGTTGTTGCCGCCAACAATGAAATTGTTCGTGCCGAAATCGACGTTCGATGCCCAGACCCCGAGATAACCGATGCCGTAAGTCAGGTCGATGCCGCCCTGAATCGACGGGTTTTCCTTGTTCTGCGAATACCCGCGGAACACGTAGTCATTGGTCGCGCCGATGTTGAATGAGTAAGCAAACTTAGGAGCTTCCTCAGCCGCGAAGGCAGGTGCGGCCGAGAGGAAGGCAGCTGCGGTGCCAAGCACGCCGACTGCAAGTTTCAGTGTCGATGTCATAGAATGACCCCCGGTATTGGGACCGCTGCGGGTTTGAACATGCAGTGGTCAGGCGATTAAAACGAATGGCGATGCAGCAGCTAAACGCTGGAATGCGCGCCGCAACAAGCTCAAACACAGGTTCCGTGACTGCCACCCTCACGACTGTCACAATCAAGCAACGCCGTGTTTCTTTTGCACATTTCTTGACCAGTTGGTGGCGTCCAATGGCGGGCGACACACCGACCCGTTTCGCATCGATGATAGAGTTCGCCCAAAAATGAGGCAGGTCTCCGCTTCACTGTGATGACCTGAACGGGTGCTTTGCGAGCCGCTGCCAGAATCAGTCCGGCAAAGACAAGCGCGCATCCGCCGTGCAATAGCGTTGCTCGATCGGCCGCGCGCGCCAGCTTCGGGACTGCAGACACCCATGTCGTTAGCTCAAGACCTTAGGCCGGTTGCCCTCGTAACCGGAGCCGCGCGGCGCATCGGACGGTCGATCGCATTGTCTTTGGCCGATGCTGGTTACGATGTTGCCGTTCACTACGGCACGTCGGAGCGCGAGGCGACGGCGTTGGTCGACGAAATCAGGTCGAAGGGACGGCGCGCGGTCGCGTTGCGCGCCGATCTCGCAAACCCGATCGAAGTCGACGGCTTGATACCAGACGTGGCGTCAAGCCTCGGGCCAGCCACCTGTCTCATC
>JBBRKD010000426.1:0-2795 GCA_038218255.1 Hyphomicrobiales bacterium
CTTCCGGTTCGGCAATGTTGCTTATTCGCCTGATATTTCAGGCTTCATTGACGGTTCGGAGCAGCTGTTAGAGGGGCTCGACGTGTGGATTGTGGACGCGCTGCGCTACACGCCGCATCCAAGCCATTTCCACGTTAAGCGCGCGCTGGAGTGGATTGAAAAGCTCAAGCCGAAGCGCGCGATCCTGACCCATATGACAACGGACCTTGATTACGACACGCTGCGTCGGGATCTGCCTGCTGGCGTCGAGCCAGCGTTCGATGGGAAGACAATCGATTGGTGAGGTTGACGTTAGGCCAGGGTCAAGTCGCCGCTGCAGCGGCGGCGGCCATCCGCCACGGGCGGTAGGCGGTCGTGGTGCCCGTTTGCGTGCAGGAGGGAAGCGCCAGTTCGACGAACAGTTCGGCGACATCGGCTGGCGTTGGCAACGTGTTGCCGTCCTCGCCGGGGTATGCCTTGGCGCGCATGTGGGTTCGCGTGGGGCCGGGATCGATTAAATTTGCGCGGACAGGCGTTGTCGCAACTTCGGCGGCATAGGTTTTGACGATGGTTTCCAGCGCCGCCTTGGAGGCTGCGTAAAAGCCCCAGTACGGTGTTGATTTTTGCGCGGCGCCCGACGTGACAAAGATCGCGCGGCCAGCGTCTGAGCGTTGAAGCACGGGGTCGAGCGTGCGGATCAAGCGCCAGTTGGCCGCGAGATTGGTTGTCATGACGTTGAGCCAGACGTCATCTGGCGCATGCGAGATCGGCGTGAGCGGACCCAGGAATCCAGCGTTGCCGACCAGGATGTCGAGCTTGCCCCAGCGTTGGAACAACGACGGCCCGATCTGGTCGATCTTGTCGAGTTTTTTCAAGTCAAGCGGAAGGATGGTTGCGGTGCCGCCGAGCGCTTGGATCTCATCGTCGAGTTCTTCGAGTGCGCCGCTCGTGCGCGCGGTGATGACGACGTGCGCGCCCTCCTTGGCCAGCGCGAGGGCGACAGCACGGCCGATGCCGCGCGACGCCCCGGTGACGAGGGCGATGCGACCTTCAAGGCGACGGGGCGGCGCTGGGGATGCCATTAGGCTTCGACGGCCAGCGTGAGTTCGCGGGAGGGAATGTCGCCTGTTTGGTCGGTGAGGGGTGTGGGATATTCCCCGGTGAAGCAGTGGTCGCTGAACTGGGGGTTTTTGCTGTCGCGAGCGGCAAACCCGCACGAGCGGTAGACGCCATCGACGGAGAGGAATGCGAGCGACGTTGCGCCCATGTAGGCCCGCATGCCTTCGATATCGGTGTTGGCGGCCAGCAGTTGGAGCTTGTCGGGCGTATCGATGCCGTAGAAATCGGGGTGCATGATCGGCGGGCAGGCGATGCGCATGTGGACTTCCTTGGCACCGGCCTCATACATCAGTTCGACGATTTTTTTGGAGGTGGTGCCACGCACCACGCTGTCGTCGATCAGGACAAGGCGCTTGCCGACAATCACACTGCGGTTGGCCGAATGCTTGAGCTTGACGCCAAGCGCGCGGATGCGCTGTTCAGGCTCGATGAAGGTGCGGCCGACGTAGTGGTTGCGGATGATGCCGAGCTCGAAGGGGACGCCGGACGCCTGCGAATAGCCGATGGCGGCGGGGACGCCTGAATCTGGAATAGGCACGATGACGTCGCAGACAGCGGGCGCTTCTCGGGCGAGTTCGGCGCCCATTTGTTTGCGCACGGCATAGACAGTGCGGCCGCTGACTATGCTGTCGGGGCGGGCAAAGTAAATTTGCTCGAAGATGCACGGGCGGGCGGGGCGGCGCGGGAAGGGGCGATGGACCTCCAAGCCGCTGTCGGAGATCACGACAACCTCGCCGTTGTCGATTTCACGCTCAAAGGTTGCCCCCACGATGTCGAGCGCGCAGGTTTCAGAGGCGAGCACATAGGCCGTGCCAAGGCGCCCGAGGACGAGGGGGCGGATGCCGACGGGATCGCGCGCGCCGATCAGCATGTTGTCGGTGAGGCAGGCGAGCGCGTAGGCCCCTTCGATCTGGCGCAGGGCTTCGATGAAGCGCTCAACCGTGCGGCGCTTCTGGGAGCGGGCGGTGAGATGGAGGATGACTTCGGTGTCAGACGTTGCGTGGAAGATCGCGCCGGTCGCGATCAGCTCACGGCGCAGCGTCATCGCGTTGGTGAGGTTGCCGTTGTGGGCAACCGCAAAGCCGCCAGTGTCGATGGTGCAAAACAGCGGCTGGACGTTGACGAGGCTGGGTTCGCCTGTGGTCGAATAGCGGTTATGGCCGAGCGCCATGCGCCCTTTGAGCTTTGCCATCACGTCGGCGCGGTTGAAATGATCGCCGACGAGGCCGAGGTGCCGTTCGGCGTGGAATTTATGGCCGTCGTAGGTGACGATGCCAGCGCCTTCCTGGCCGCGATGCTGGAGCGCGTGCAACCCCAGGGCTGTGAGGGCTGCAGCATCTGGATGCCCGAACACGGCAAACACGCCACATTCTTCGCGGAGGCGGTCGTCCCTGTAGCGTGAGAGCGGTTCGTTAGCTGGGACGGCACCTTGGGATGCGATCGCGGGGCACTTTGCGGCCGGGGTCGACATCGCGATCTCCTGGGGGAACAGGTTGGGCTCAACGCGGGTACGTCGCGATCCTCGGGCGACCACGCAGGATGTAAGTGTCATCTCACCGTCACACCATAGCCCGCCTTGACGCAGTGCGCCATATCGGCCGCATCGACGACACCGGCAAAACTTTGAACAAGTTGGCGGGGCCGTTAGAGGCATTGCGCTCAAGGTCGATTCGCGGAAGGATCCTAACGTACTGTTT
>JBBRKD010000427.1:0-2793 GCA_038218255.1 Hyphomicrobiales bacterium
CCTGGACGCTCGCATCCAACGAACACATCCGCATCGATATCGTGAACCAACGGCTCTCGCGCCGCACCCGCGATTGGATCGACGTGGCCGGCACGCTGTTTTTCCTGATGCCGGTCGCAGGCGTCCTGCTGTGGACGTCGCTGCCGTTCGCACTCACGTCATTCGCCCAGCGCGAGGGATCATCGAACGCGGGCGGGCTGCCGCAATGGCCGCTTAAAATGCTGATCCCGATCGCGTTTGCGCTGCTGCTGGCGCAAGCCGTGTCCGAGCTCATCAAGAAAATCGCGAGCCTGCGCGGCGTGTCCATTCCCGCCATCCCCGCAACCGACATCCGCGCCCGGTCGCCACATGATATTTAAGGCGTCCCTGACCAAGTCAAAGTTACAAAAGACGGGTGGTCTGGCGGGTGTCCCGCCAGCGGGGCGCGGGGCTGGCCGCGTTCGCGAAGCGACCGACCGTCCTCACCGATCAAACCGTCCCACGACCCAGGGACGCCAAGCATGACCGCTTTTTTGGCAGCCAACATGGCGCCGTTGATGTTTGCAGCGCTCGTCGCGTTTCTCCTGCTCGGCTACCCGATTGCCTTTTCGCTCGGCGCGGTGGGCCTCGCATTCGCAGCGCTTGGAATTGAACTTGGCCTGTTCCGGCCCGAGTTCCTGCAAGCATTGCCCGATCGCGTTTACGGCGTGATGAGCGGCGAAACGGGGACGACGCTGCTGGCGGTGCCGTTCTTCACCTTCATGGGGCTTATTCTCGAACGCTCGCGGATGGCGGAAGACTTGCTGGAAACGGTCGGCCAATTGTTTGGCACACTGCGCGGCGGGCTCGCGTACGCTGTGATCTTCGTCGGTGCGCTGCTGGCCGCGACGACGGGGGTGGTTGCCGCCTCCGTGATCTCGATGGGGCTGATCTCGCTGCCGATCATGCTGCGCTATGGCTACGACCGCAGGCTCGCGTCGGGCGTGATCGCAGCATCTGGCACGCTCGCCCAGATCATCCCGCCCTCGCTCGTGCTCATCATCCTCGCCGATCAGCTCGGGCGGCCCGTGCATTTGATGTATCAGGCCGCCTTCTTGCCGGGGCTCATGCTGGCCGGGTTCTACGCGCTGTTCGTCTTTCTCGTCACGGTCTTTCGCCCCGACGCTGCCCCAGGACTGCCGCGCGAAGCCGTCCTCGACCACGAGAGCAACGGCACGCGCGGACTGGGCTCCCTTGCGGGTCTCGCACTGGCAACGACCGCGTTCGCCATCATCGCGCTGCAGGGCGTCACTCTGTCCAGCACCGACCGCATCGTGATGACGCTTGGCCTTGCCGTCGGCGTGGCGCTGCCGATCGCGTTGGCGAGCCGCATGTTGGAGCCGGTGCTAGGACGGCGCTTGCTCTCCAAGCTCGCCGAGCGGGTCGTGTTCGTGATGGTGCCGCCTCTGTTTTTGATCTTCCTCGTGCTCGGAACCATCTTCATCGGGCTGGCAACGCCGACGCAAGGAGGCGCGATGGGCGCCCTCGGCGCGCTTGCGCTTGCCGGTTTCAAGCGCTGGCACGACGGAGAGCCAAGCCGCCTCAACTGGGACATCGTCCGCCAAGCCGTGGAACAAACCGCCAAGCTGTCGGCGTTCGTGATGTTCATTCTGATCGGCGCGCGCATATTCTCGCTGACGTTTTATGGCGTCGATGGCCACAAATGGGTCGAGCACCTGCTCGTGTCGCTGCCGGGCGGGCTGTATGGCTTTCTCGTCTTGATCAATCTCGCCGTGTTCATCCTGGCGTTCTTTCTCGATTTCTTCGAACTCGCCTTCATCATCGTGCCGCTGGTGAAGCCGGCCGCCGAAGCGATCTTCCGCTCAAGCACAGAAGCAGTCGCGATCGCCAAATCCATGGGGATGGGGATTGCGACCGTTGGCGGAGCCGAGACGGTCGCCGACGTTGGGCCGTTCATGGTCTGGTTCGGTGTCCTGCTCGCGGTCAACATGCAGACGAGCTTCATGCACCCACCGTTCGGGTTCGCATTGATGTTCCTGCGCTCGGTCGCACCTGAAAAACCCTACACTGACCGCCTGACCGGGCAGCAAACCGACTGCGTGACGTCGGCCCAAATCTATTGGGGGGCGGTGCCGTTCGTCGTCATTCAGCTTGCGATGGTTGCGATGCTGCTGGCGCTGCCGGGCCTTGCGATTGAGCGCAAGGCGGCAGACCCGCGTGCCGCTGCGCCTGCCGTGCAGAGCCAAGCCCTGACGGCCCCAGGATCGGCCCCAGGATCGTCCCCAGGATCGTCCCCAGGATCGTCCCCAGGATCGTTCGGCCTCTCGCTGCCGGGAACACCGCCGCACCTGGAGGGTGCCAAACCGCTGCCGCCAGGAACAAAACCCGGACCGAGCCTTGATTTCTCGGTGCCGCCGCGCCTCCCCTAGCGTTTCAATTCATCACGGACTTGTCCGTTGCCGAAGCAGCCGTGATCGCTTAGAGGTGCCAACACGGTGCAAACCGCGTTCGCTTGTGTCGCGCCAAAGTCCAGCCCGTGGAGACTGAAAACGCATGCCTGCTCGCAACATGGTTCGCAACGGCCTACTGGCCCTGATCGTCGTCGTGACGGTGACGAGCGCAGCGCTCGCACAACGGCCGTATGCCAACAATCGCTCAACCCAGGACGGGCGCAATGTGGCCGGGCAATTCGACTATTACGCGCTCGTTTTGTCGTGGAGCCCTTCGCATTGCGCAGGCTTGCAACGCGACGGCTACGACCCCCAGTGCGACCGCCGCGACGGCAAGCGCTATTCGTTCGTGCTCCACGGGCTC
>JBBRKD010000428.1:0-2772 GCA_038218255.1 Hyphomicrobiales bacterium
CCGTCTACATGCGCCGCGCTTCGCGAGGGGGTTCGTCAGACCGCAAATCAGCCAGCACCGTCTCGCCGCCGACCGTGCGCTGGCCGACGGCGACGAGCGCCGTCCGCCCCGGCGGCAGATAGACATCGACGCGTGAGCCGAACCGGATGAGACCGAACCGCTGGCCGATCCCGACCGCCTCGCCCTCGCTGGCAAACGTCACGATCCGGCGCGCGACCATGCCAGCGATCTGCACAACCCCGATCTCGACCCCGCCCAAGGTTTCGATCACGAGCGCGCGGCGTTCGTTTTCCTCGCTCGCTTTGTCGAGCCCGGCGTTGAGGAACGCGCCCGGCACATATACGCTGCGCTTGATGCGACCTGACACGGGCGCGCGGTTCACGTGGACGTCAAACACCGACAGGAAGGTCGAAACGCGCACGCGTTCGGCCTCACCCAGGCCCAGCTCCTTGGGCGGACGCACCCGTTCAACGGAGCTGATCTCGCCGTCGGCGGCCGACACGATCAGCCCCTCGCGCAACGGCGTTACCCGGTCGGGATCGCGGAAAAAGTACATGACATAGGCGGTCAGCATCGCCGCGATCAGCGCGAGCCACGGCCACCCGATGAGAAAGAACCCGATGGCGAAAGCAGCCGCGACCGCGACGAACTTATAGCCGTCGGGATGGGGGGCGACCCAGGCGCTGGTGATGGTATCGAACAGACTATGACGATCAGACACGCGGACGGCACTCCTCGCAGATGGTGGCCGCAACCTATAAACCCACCCGCCGCCCGGACCAACCCCTTCGCGCGGTGCCCGCGCACGGTGGGCCTTCGCGCGGTGCCCGCGCACGGTGGGCTTTGGCGCGGTGCCCGCGCACGGTGGGCGTCAAATCACCAGCAGGGCGAGCAAAGCGGCAGCGCGCGGTGTTGCCGTCACACGGGCATGGTCCGGGCGCTGTACCAGCGGCCCTTGGGTGGGGTAAGACCGGGTGACACGGTCGTAGGCTTTCGGGGAACACAGCGATGCAGACGACGCGGGCGCCGAGCGCGCTGAACGACAAGATCCTGCTGATCGCCCCGATCGTGCTGGGGATAGCCCTGATCGCGGCGGCGTTTTGGGGGGCGACCAAGTTCATCGAGCCGCCGCCGCCTTCGACCATTACGATTGCCGCCGCGACCAAGGGCAGCCCGTACTATCTGCTGGCCGAGCGCTATCAGGCGTTCCTCGCCAAGAACGGCGTGACACTGAACATTCGCGAAACCGGCGGCTCGTTTGAAAACCTCAAGCTGCTTGGCGACACGGCGTCGGGCGTGTCGCTCGGGTTCGTGCAGGGTGGGCTTGCGAGCGGCCCGGCAGCCGTTGGCCTGCAGTCGCTTGGCCGCGTGATGTATGAGCCGCTGTGGGTGTTCCACAATGCCAATGTCAAGATTGACCGCATCGCCGACTTGAAAGGCAAGCGCATCCTGGTCGGCCCGGCCGGCGGTGGCACCAACGCGCTCGCCATGCGGCTGCTTGAATCAAACGACGTGACGGCGGCCAACAGCACGTTCATCACTATGGAGCTGCCCGACTATGTGGCCGCACTCGACAGCGGGCAGGCCGACGCTGGATTCCTGGTGCTCGCCGCCAGCGCCAAGACCGTCCAGCGCCTGTTTGATAGCTCCAATGTCAAGCTGTTGAACGTCGCGCAGGCCGGCGCCTACGGACAGAGATTTCCGTTCCTGTCGCCACTCGAACTTAAGCAGGGGGTGATGAACTTTGCCCGCAATCTGCCGACGACTGACACCCAGCTGGTTGCGACCAAAGCCGTGGTCGCGATCCGCGAAGATTTGCACCCAGCGCTCGCCAACCTCATGACCCAGGCGCTGATTGCCGTTCACGCGGAGCCCGCCGTCAATGCCAAAGGCGAGGCGGCTGTGTTTTCCAAAAGCGGCGAATTTCCCATCCAGATCGACCCCGAGCTGAGCCTCGCTCCCGAAGCCCGCCGCGTGTATCGCTCTGGCCCGCCGTTTTTGCAGCGTTATGTGCCGTTTGGAGTTGCAACCCTCATCGACCGGCTGATCGTGCTGGCGATTCCCCTGCTCGGTGTGCTGCTGCCCATCGTGCGCTTCGCCCCCATGCTCTATACGTGGCAAGTCCGCTCGCGGCTGCTGCGGTACTACAAGGCGCTGAAAAAGGTCGAAAAAGGCTTCGATCCCAAGGCTGGTCAGGTGGCGCTCGCTGAACGTCTCGCGGAGGTTGATGCGATCGAAGAGGCGGTCAACGGCGTGCCCGTGCCGCTTGGCTTTACCAACCAGCTGTACGATTTGCGCCAGCACGTTGAAGTGGTGCGACGGCGGCTGCTGGCCTCCAAATACGTCTGATGTTGCCGTGGCATGGTCTTGCCGTGGCACCGGAACTCGTTCAAAATTGAACGAGTTTGCAAACGCTGGGAGCGCGCGCCATGACCGAACACGTCGAGATCGCCGTTCGCGGCACGGGGCTCGAAATTCACTTCAATCGTCCCGACAAGAAGAACGCACTCACCAGCGCCATGTATGCGGCCATGGCTGCGGCGATGACGGCGACTGAAGCCGATCCCAACGTCCGCTCGATCCTGTTTTCGGGCCACGGCCCGGCGTTCTCATCGGGCAACGATCTGCAGGACTTTTTGGCCGCACCGATGACGGGCGCAAGCCCCGTGCTCGCGTTCCTCGATGCGCTGGCGCAGACGTCGAAAGTGATGATCGCGGCCGTCCACGGCAACTGCGTTGGCATCGGCGCGACGCTGCTGCTCCATTGCGATC
>JBBRKD010000429.1:0-2742 GCA_038218255.1 Hyphomicrobiales bacterium
GGCCCTTGACGCCGCGGTCGGAGAGATCAAAGCCCGCGACCGACAGATCGAGGAAGGCATAGTCCGTGACGTCTTTGGTGGCGGCTGTGATGAGCGCTGGTTGCATGCCGCCTTCGCCCTTCGCGAGCCCGGAATCGAAGCGGACGTAACCGTTCGCGTCTGATTTTACGGTGCCGAGGATTTCATTGTTGCGGGCGATCAGGCGGACTTCGGCGCCAGCGACCGGCGTGGCGTCGGCCAGCGAGCGGACAAAGCCGTGGACGCCATCGCTGCCTGACAGCGCGGTGAGGCCGAGGTCGGAGACGATGAACCATTGGGTGGCAACGGCGCGGTCTTCGCGTGGCGACGCCCCGCCTTTGGTTTGGGAGGCGGCCGTCATCAGATATGCGCCGGGCTTCAACGGGCCGACAGCTTCACCGACCGGGAACGCGGTCGTGACGTCCTCGTTCAGCTTGTCGGCGATCTCGACGATGCCGGCATACACTTTCTGCCCGGTCTTCTCGCGGATTTGCTCGATTTCGTAGGAGCCAAGCTGGCGGGTCATGTCGCCGCCTTGGAGCGCGCCTGCGAGCGAGCGGTCGCCGATGCGGTAGACTTCAACGTCAACGGCGCGCGTGTTCGTGGTGACGACAGGGATGCCCTGTTGCCCCCGGCTCGGGAGCACATAGCTGCGCCCGGTGAAGCGGGCGGCCGGCTTACGGTCGGTGACGTAGGCTGCGATTTCGATCGGTTTTTCGAGGGTTTCAGCCGTGTCGGCTGGCAGACCAGCACGGACTTTCAATTCATAGCGGCGGCCGTAAGTCAGCCCCTCGATGCACAACTGGCGGCCTTCAACCGCGACGGTTTGCGGGTCGCGGCCATCGACTGCCACGAACTTCGTCAGATCGACCGAGCTTGAGCGAGTGAGGTTTTCGGAAAACTGAAGGCAGATGCGCGGGCTTGTGGCCTCGGTGTCGGTTTTGTAGTCGATCATGCGGAAACCGTGCTCGGCGCGCAGTTTGTCGTAGGCGTCGCGCACGGGCTGGCTATCGGCAAGGCTGAGGGCACCGGCATAGGCGTCCATCGCCGGACGCCAATACGCGCGGCGCTGGAGCGCTTCGCCGAGCGTTGCGAGTGAGGCGGCTTTCTGGGCGCTGTCGGAGCTGAGCTGATACGCCCTGAGTGCTGCCCCGCTGGCGTTGATGGGAAGATCGTAGCGCTCAGACCCTTTGGTGTCGTCCGGCTTGACGGCCAGCAGCGCTTTGGCAAGGCCGAGCCAGGAGTTCGCGTCTTTTCCATCGGCGGCAGCGGCGGCTGCAAACGAACGGGCCGCAGCGCGCGGGTCGCTCGAGAGGGCCTTGTTGCCTGCCGCGCGCAGTTCGGCAGGCTTTTTCACGTTGGCGGCCCAGTCGCGGCGCAAAAAGCCCTCGTAGCGGTCCGCGTCGGCGGCCACGCCCTTGTGGACAAAGGGCTTGTCTTGCGCGGCAACCGGGGCTGCGAGCAGCAGGGCGAGGGCGGAGCTGGCGGCGAGGCGCACGAACATCGACATGGATCACCTGTGAAAAGCTGGCGGGCAAAAACGGTCACAGCGAGTATGGCGCGTAAAAACAGCACAGCGGAAGGGCAGCAGACCGCAATGACCGAATGGTGGCGGTAAGCGGCGGCAAATTTCAGCAAGGCTCAGTCGTGGGGTCGACAAACGAAAACGGCCAGCGCGGGGGCGCTGGCCGTTCGATACCACGGGACAATTTGAGGGGCTCAGTGCCGCGTCAGAGCTGTCGGCTGGCTGGGCTGATCGGGGCCGATGGCTGCAAGATTGGCCGCGAGGTCGAAGTCGGCCGGAGCGCTAGGAGCAAACGACAGAACGGGAGCGGCACGCGTCCACAGACGGTCGAACGAGAGGGCTGCGAGGCGCGCGGTCTCTGGGGCGTTGGAGGCGTGTAACTCGTAGCTATCGCGTACGGCTGGATCGCGGCGCAGGCAGTCGCCGACCCAGACGGCATTCGAGCCGAGCACCATGAGCTCGTGCGCGTCATGGCAGCGGGCGTCGGCCAGATGGCGGTAGGTGGATGCGGCTCCAACATTGAGGAGCGGGACGGTTTCAGATTTGGCGAGAACGATCAGGGTTTGGATGCCGGCGCCTGCGAGTTCGGACTGGAGGGACACCACGGCGCGGGCCACGGGGCTGGTGCTGGAGGCCGCCAGGAGGCGCAGCACGGGGACCTGATGTGTGCCCACTGAGGAAATCGCAGCGGCGAGCAGGGCGCGCAGTTTGGGCTCCTTGTCCTCCTTTTTGACGACGGTCATGCCGACAGGAGTTTTTGGAATCATTGCGCGTTTCCTTCGTGTGGTTTGGGCGGTGCGCGGATGTCCTTGAGGGTATCCGCGCCAGCCCGTTGTCGTTCGCATTTTGATTTAGCAACAAGACAGTTAAGCAACCGTTTTCAGGCGCACCAATCCGAACCGTTGCGCATTATTCGGCAGGGCCGTTGGCATACTTGCGGATGAGCGCGGTGTCGGCGTGGGTCCAGGTGTCGGCGTGGGTCCAGGTGTCGGCGTCGACGACGGTGGGATCGTCCGTTTTTTCGGGCTCGGGTGCTGCGATCTGCGGTGCTGGCTGGGATGGCGTGAACCCGGCTGCGAGAAACGCCTGCGGCAGGCGGGCCTGAGAGGAAACCGGCACCGTGATCTGTTCCGTCACCCGCGTCAGCACGACGCCCATGTCGCGCTGCCAATCGGGGATCAGCGGGGCTGTGGGCGTTG
>JBBRKD010000430.1:0-2734 GCA_038218255.1 Hyphomicrobiales bacterium
GACACAGCCAACGTCGGCCGCATCGGCTACCAAGCCATCCCCTATGGCCCAGACCACCGCGTCCCAGCCCATGACTGCTGCACCCTCAAAGCCGACCCAACCGGTGTTGAAGCCCAACGCAGCGGCCAAAAGCGGCCCGGCGGCTGCAACCGGCAAAGAGCCTAAAATTTATGTCGTGCCTCACGCACCCGACGATCCCGGCCCTGACGCAGGCGACGTCGATGCGACCGGCAAACCCGTCCGCCCGACCTACCGCGTGCGCCCCTGACTGGAGCCTGCACGACCCCCGCTCAAACCGACCACCGGAATGACCGACCCCTGCTGCCCTGCCGCTGGCAACGTGGCAGGTGAGCCGGATGCAAAAAGTGCGGCTTCCTCGATGTCGACCATTCCGCGCGAGGTTATAAGACCGTCGACCACAGGCCCCACCGTCCACCGCACCGCCATCCACACTGCCGCGCTTGCCAAGGCCAGCGGTTGCCGCTAAGCCAACGATCTGCCGCCCTGTTCAGCGCGGTTCCGCCGCAATAGCTCAGGCGGTAGAGCACGTCATTCGTAATGACGGGGTCGGGGGTTCGAGTCCCTCTTGCGGCACCAATGATTTCGACATAGTCGCGCCTGCTGCCAGCGGATCATCGTCCCTGTTCTTGCAACCGGTCTCTTGCAACCGGTCGTCCTGCTACAAACCGCTTCCTCCGTCGTCGCACGCGCCGCGGTTTGCTGAAGCTCCTCCCCGAGCGACCCTGCTTCGACCGCTCGCTGACGATATCCACACCGCCTGCCGCCAATTCGCAGCTGAACGGTTCGTCCCACGCGACGCAATCACGGAGTGCCCCGTCGCGCCGGCCGCGCTCGGCATGCTATGCACGCGCCATGACATCATCCGCGATTCGCATCATCGGCATCGACCCCGGCCTGCGCCGCACCGGCTGGGGCATCATTGAAACCGACGGCGTGCGGCTCTCATATGTCGCATCCGGCGGGGTGACGTCTGATGCCGCCGACGACCTCGCCTATCGCCTGCGGACCCTGTTTGAAGGCCTGACCGGCGTTCTCCTCTCCTATGCGCCGCGCGAAGCGGCGATCGAAGAAACCTTTGTCAATGACAACCCCCGTCAGGCCTTGAAGCTCGGGCAGGCGCGCGGCATGGCGATGCTCGCCCCAGCCATGAAGGGGCTCACGATCGCCGAATATGCACCCAACGTAATCAAGAAAACCGTCGTCGGCGCGGGTCATGCCGAGAAACACCAGATCCAGGCCATGATCGGGTTTCTGCTACCAAAAGCCAAATTTACCTCTGCCGACGAAGCCGATGCGCTTGCCATTGCCATTTGCCACGCCAACCATCGCTCGAGCCCCCAGGCCAAGGCGCTGCGCCAGCTCAAGTCCGTGAACGGCTGAGGCGAGTGGCAAACAAGGGAGAGACACCACATGATCGGTCGCCTCAAAGGCAAGGTCGAAGCGCTTGGCGAAAGCCATCTCATCCTCGACGTCAACGGCGTCGGCTATGAAGTCCAGGCGTCGTCGCGCACGCTGCGCGGCCTCAAACTGGGCGAGGAAGCAACGCTCACGATCGACACCCACGTCCGCGAAGATGCCATCCGGCTCTATGGCTTTTCCAGCGAAGTCGAGCGCAGCTGGTTCCGCACCTTGCAAACCGTGCAGGGGGTCGGCGCAAAGGTGTCCCTCGCCGTCTTGAGCGTTTTGTCGTCGGGTGATCTCGCCAACGCAATCGCGCTCGGCAATTGGGGGGCCGTCCAGCAAGCGAACGGGGTCGGCAAGGTCGTCGCCCAGCGCATCGTGGCTGAACTGAAATCCAAGGCCCCGGCCCTCACACTTGGCGCAGGCGCGGGCCTCGCCGCCAGCACCACGGGCTCGGCCCCTCTGAGCCCTGAAGCCTTCGCGGCCAGCGGCGGCCATATCGCCGAAGCCATGTCCGCACTCACCAACTTAGGCTACGGTCCAGCAGACGCCTCCCGCGCGGTTGCCGCTGCTGCGAAAGAACTCGGCGAAACCGCCGACACCGCCAAGCTGATCCGGCGCGGCCTCAAGGAACTGGCACGATGAGACCCAAAAAATCTTCACTCTCCGGCACGCCCGCCGAGCGCGCGTTCTGGACGTTCTTGATGGTGACACTTGTCGCCCCGTTCCTGGCCGCTTTCGTGATCTTTCTCGCCTCCATGATCGCAGCCCTTGTCGGTCGCGGCCCGGCAAGCCTGCTGGCCTTGGACCGTCCGGGCCAGTTGGCGTGGGCCGCCCAGAAAGCCGTTGAAACCTATGTCTGGGGCGCCCTGCCCGCAGGACTTGGTGGTGCCGTTATGGCGGGCATCGTCTACGTGCGTGGCACAGCACACTGGCTGGTGGCGGCGACGCTTGGGGCCGTGCCCGTATCGCTCATGGCCCTGATGGCGGGCGGCATGCTCCAGCAGCATCTGTCGATGATTGCATTCATCGGTGCGCTTGCTGGTATCGCGATGTGGGCCATCCTGCGGCGCGCGCGGCTTCTCACCTAATTGAACATAAAGTTTAAGACGATCTCAATCGTTCACGTCCACGTTCAGCCGGTGGGAGCATGAAGGTTGGGTATCACGACATGAGTTCAGAACGCGCACGGGTGATCCACACCGGCGAAAACACCCACCTGCCGCCGCTGCCCGCAGGGGCCGAGCGCCGCACATCGCTGCGCCGCACGGTCATGATCCCAGGCCTCATCGGGACCGCAGGGGCGGCGTCC
>JBBRKD010000431.1:0-2726 GCA_038218255.1 Hyphomicrobiales bacterium
GCAAATGGTCCAAGCCCGACTGCGACGACGAACAGCAATGCCAAGACGATCTCATTGATGGCGCGCAGGATGTCCATCAGACGGCGCACGGGCCACACGACCCACGGCGGCGCGACATTGGCAGATGCCAGGATCGCGAGCGGCGCACCAAACAAGACGGCAAGCGCTGTGCCCCAAATTGCGATTTGAACCGTCGCGATCATTTCACTGGCATAGTCGCGCCAGTCGCGAAAATTCGGCTTCATGAATGCCGCACCGAACTCGCTCATATTCTTGCTATCGGTCCACAACAGCCGGGCCTTGAAGATTTCAGCCGGTAAAAAACTCCAGGCCAACAAGCCGACGATAATTGCTGCCAGCAGCCACGGCCGGGCGCGCTCGAAGATCGGGGGCGTCGGAATGGCGATTTGCAGCGTGCTTGAAGACATCTGGCGGCTCCATCGGTCTGATAAAAAAGGCGCCGGACACCGCGTGGGGCCCGGCGCCTCTGAGCAGGTAAGCTGGCGTCGCCCGCTCAGTATGCCATCTGGGCGAGGCCTGAGTTGAACTCGGCGATTTGCTTTTGAATCTCGGCGGCGTCCTTCACGGGGTCGAGCTTGGTGAAGGCGAGATACTTGGCAATCGCTGGGTCTTTGTCGAGCTTGGCTTCGAGGGCTGCGAGCTTGGCAACGTCAGCATCGATCTTGGCCAGTGCCGCCTTTTTCTCATCGGCTGAAAGCTTTTCGTCGCCTTCGATTTTGAACTTTTGCTTGGCAAGTTCGAGCTTGCGGATGGGAACGAGCTGATGGTTCGATGAGGGCTTCAACGGCGACCAGATGAGCGCGGCCAGAACTTCCTTGGCCTTGGCGATTTCTTCCGGCGTTCCTGTGCGGCCATAGCTCAGGATGAAGTTGTGGATCTTTGCCTTGGCGCCAGCATCGAGGTCTTTGCGCCAGACGATCGGATCAAGCGGGATGATCGGTGAGGTCCAGATGATCTTGATCTTCTTCCGCGCGTCGGGATTGCTTTTCTCAAGACGCTCAAGGTCTTCGGAGTTGTTGGTCGCAACATCGACCTGATTGTTGGCGGCCGACATCGCGTTCGCCTGATGGTTGGCGTTGCGGACGGTCTTGAAGCAGGCCTTAGGGTCGATGCCCTTCGCCGCGAAGATGTAGGTCGTTGGTACCAGGAAGCCCGACGTCGAATTCGGGTCGCCGATCCCCAGGTCAAGCGACTTGTCGCACTTGAGCACGTCGTCAAGTTTCGTGAACGGCTTGTCGACGTTCGTGATCAGATGCGAGTAATAGCCAAGGTTGCCGTCCTTGCCGATGACCTGGGCGAAAACTTCGCCTTCGGCGCGATCAACCGCTTCCATGGCTGACTTGTTGCCATACCAGGCAACCTGCACCTTGTTGAAACGCATGCCTTCAATCACGCCAGCATAATCCGACGCGTAGAACGCGTTGATCTTGAGGCCAGTGGACTTGGTCATAGCTTCAAGAAAAGGAACCCAGTTGACCTTTTGGTTCTGCGAGGCTTCGGTCGAGATGATGCCGAAGTTGATTTCCTGGGCAGGCTTGGCCGCATCCTGGGCCATTGCACCCGATGCGAGGCCGGTCATCATGAGGCCAGCGACAACGCCAGCAACCCGGTGGGTCAGCTTCATTCGTAAACTCCTTGTGTGGTCGAACGTCGAGGGTCGAGAACGTCGTGGGTAGAACCGTGAGCGGCGCCCTATGCGGGAGCCGGTTGCACTCGGCCGATGTCGGCGGGCCGCAATGCGCTTTGAACCCCGTCTTGAACTCCGTCGGCCAGCGCGCGGGCGGCGACGGCGGCCGGTGGCATGGCATCGGCGAGGCCGGGGAGAAACAGCTCTTCGCTTTCTGCGCCGTAGAGTTCAGCGAGAGATTGTGGGGTGAGAGCAGCCGACGGACCGTCGTAGACGACACGTCCGGCCCGCAACGCGATCGTACGCGCGCAGTAGCGCATCGCGTATTCGACCTGATGGAGCGAAACCAGCACGGTGATGCCGTCACGCTGGTTCAAGTCCGACAGGATGTCCATGACGCGGCGCGCCGAACTTGGATCGAGCGAGGCGATCGGCTCATCCGCGATGATCACATCTGCGCCTTGCAGGAGCGCGCGCGCGATAGCGGCCCGCTGCTGCTGCCCGCCCGATAGCAACGACCCGCGTTTGAGTGCCTGTTCGGCGATGCCGACGCGCGCGAGAGCGTCCATGGCGCGTTGCTTTTCTGCGCGCGGAAATAGTCCTAGAGTTCCCCGCCAGCGGGGAATGCGGCCGAGCGAGCCGGTGAGGACGTTGGTCAACACGGAAAGCCGCGGCACGAGGTTGAACTGTTGGAAAACAACACCGACGCGTGAGCGCAGACTGGTGGCCGCACCACCGATACGCCCATCCCGCTGCATGGTTTGGCCGAGTATTTCAATCACGCCTTCGGTCGGTTCGCCCTGGCGAGAGCGGCTCGCCATATCGATTGCGACGAGACCGGCAATGGCACGTATGAGCGTGGACTTGCCCGACCCCGACGCACCAATCAGCGCCACCATCTCACCGGGCTGGATGGTCAGCGACACATCGCCTAACGCGGATTTTCCGCCGCCGAAAGTTTTAGCGACGTGGGCGACTTTGATGGACGGCGTGCGCAACTGACTGTCTCCGACTGATGCGCCTTTGCGATAACAGCGGCACATGTCAGGCAGGTTTCATCGAGATGACAGATTTGCGA
>JBBRKD010000432.1:0-2721 GCA_038218255.1 Hyphomicrobiales bacterium
CGCATCTCGCACGCATCGCGACGGCCTTGGGCAAGGTCTTCTGCCGGGCTCTGGTGCAAATAGGAAATGGAAGCAAGGAACAGCGCGACTTTGGTCGGCTGATCAGGCCGAAAGCACCGCATTCCAAACAGCGGGCGCAGCGGCCTCTTTGAAGCGTGCCGCGAGGTTGAACTGCCCCTTGCGAATTCGGTGCATGAGTTCGATTCCGGCGATGGTGACGGCGGCGTTCCTGAATCGCTTGAAGCCGAGCATGACGGCCACCCTTGACTTGATGTTTCGGTGGTCTTGCTCGATCAGGTTGTTCAAGTATTTCGACGATCGCAGCGTCGTGTCCTCGGGCAGTAGCCCGTCAGCCTTCATCTCGCGCACCGCGCGGTGCGACGCCGCGTAGCCATCGAGCGTGATGGTCTGCGGCGGGTGGACCTGGCTCTTGATCGCCTTCTTGAAGAAGGCCTTGGCCGCAGCGACATCGCGCCGCGCGCTCAGCCTGAAGTCCACCGTCTGACCGGCCCGATTCACGGCCCGGTAGAGATACACCCATCGGCCGCGAAGCTTCACATAGGTCTCGTCGACTCGCCATGATCGACCTGCGGGACGGTCAAAGCGATTCCAGCGTTTGACAAACTCCGGGGCATAGCGCTGCACCCAGCGCATGATGGTGGTATGAGCCATCGACAGCCCTCGCTCGGCCATCATCTCGACCAGGTCCCGCAAGCTGAGTTTGAAGCGCAGTTACCACCTCACGCACAAGACGATGATCTCGCGATCAAAGTGGCGGCCCTCGAACAGTTCGTCCAAACTCGAGAACCTGGCCATCGCACTGCCTTTGAGTTTCCTGGGAGCGCCGCAGGATAGAGGGTCAGGCGAATTGCACCAGAGCCCGTTAGGCGAGTCACCCTTCGTCCGCTTGCAAACGTCAGAGTCCGGCGCCCCAATGGCTCGGCGGGTGGCCCACCCCACGTTGGGCAGGCCGGGTAGGTATCCACTAGCAAGCCCGGCGAGCGTTAGTGACGTGTGCGAGAGGCGAGCCAGTCGATGAGCATTTCGATCTCTGTGCTCTTGTCGAAGACTGCCGTGGCCCCGAGCGCCCGACAGTGGGCCCGCATAGCCTCGGTCGCGTAGTTGGTCAGCACGATCCGCTCCGGCGGACGCTCGTAGCCCGCCATGTGCTTGAGCACGCCGATGCCGCTGCCGCCCTTCAGGAAGATGTCGATAATGGCAACGTCGCAGGCCTGGGTCCGCGAGTCGAGCCAATGGCAGGCCTCCGCCTCCGCGGCCGCCGTGCCCACGATCTCGACGGTTTCCAGCTCCTCGAGCAGCGCGAGCAGGTTCTCCAGGATGAGCGCGTTGTCCTCGATGATCAGCGCGCGCAGCCGACGGTAAGGCATGGCGATTGCACTCCTGTGAGTAGCTTATGGATCGCCCGGGTTGCCGTTCGTCCGACGAGGCTGCGTCGGCCCGTGGGACAGCACGCATTCGGGCTTACCATGACGGCCCCTATGTCCGACCTCGACCATGAACGGCTTCGCCAGGCTGATCTGGACGCTCTGGAGCTCGACTCGTTGGCGGAGACCGCGTTCGACGACCTGACGCAGCTGGCTGCCGGGTCCCTGGACGCTCCTATCGCCACCATCACCATCGTCGATGGCGACTGGCAGTGGTTCAAGTCAAAGAATGGACTGGCGTACGAGGGGAGCCCGCGCGCCGAGGCGTTCTGCGACCACGCGATCCGCACGCCCGACAGGCTCTTTATCGTCGAGGACGCGAGCCAAGACCCACGCTTCGCGGACCATCCCCTCGTGAAGGGCGAGCCGCACCTGCGGTTCTATGCAGCCGCGCCCCTCAGACTGTCGTCCGGCCGGGCGATCGGCACCGTCAATGTCATGGACACTCGGCCGCGCAAGGCGGATCTGGAGAAGCTCGAGCAGCTGAAGTTCATGGCTGACCAGGTAGTCGCCACGCTCGAAGCGCGTCGGACTAGGAAAAGCCGCACACCTCCCGGCCAGTAGCTGGTCGCGACTTGCTGGCTCGTCGCCCGAGCGTTTCCGGAATTCGCCGCCGCCGGCCGAGCCAGCTCTGAGTGGGCGGTGAACCCACATCCCAACGTGACGCCGATCCATCTACTTGCCCTTCGCGGTCGACGTCTCGAGCAGACTCTATTTCGGCTTAACAGTCCATTCCAGGCGCAGCCCTGCAATCGCCGATGACCGCCCTCGTCCTCCAGGGTGCAGCACCCACTGCAGCAAAGCCTGGAACGCAAGGTTAGGGAAAGGCTGCCACCGGGCATCGACTTAGGGGAGGCGATGAGCACCCCAGCATCCAGAGCAAGGTCGATGCCGTTGACGGGGCGGTTTGACGCGCCAGCTCGAGGAATCCGGTCGTTCGGCCAGCGCCGCTGCCGCCCAGCAGACTCTGAGCCAGCACATAGACGCCCTGATTCCTCTCGGGTGGCCCACCGTCGATCGAGTCGCTTGCCCCGGGTGTATTGCCAAGCGCCGATGCCCCAGTGACCTGGCCGCGGCCCCCGATCCCCCGGCTGTTGCCACCCCGCCTCACCCACCAGCAGCGCGCATCTGAACGGCTGAGGCGAACTAACGTCCGGCCGGCGTAGTGCGGGTCCCCGGGCGCGCCGTCAACGACCGCCAGTTGCAGATAGCCGCTCTGACCGATCGGCTGCCGCACCCGCACACCGACACCAAGGTTCGGAAAGATGGACGGGCC
>JBBRKD010000433.1:0-2721 GCA_038218255.1 Hyphomicrobiales bacterium
AGCCGCGGTCGTCACGTCAGACGGGGCCTACCCGACCTTCAACTTCCATGTGGCGAGCCACGGCGGCTTGCTGTCCAAGGTGCCATATGCCGCCGACCGCGAAGACATCGCGGGGTTGCTTGAGCGCGCGCATCGCCTGAAAACTGCCATGCTCTATGTTGCGAACCCGGACAATCCCATGGGGAGCTGGTTGCCGCCGGGAGAAATTCACCGGTTGGTGGCAAGCCTTCCTGCCGGTTGCCTGCTGTGCCTGGATGAAGCCTATATCGACACTCTGCCTGTGCCAGAGCGCCCCGTGATCGACGTTGAGCATCCCCAGGTTTTGCGCTTTCGCACGCTCTCAAAGGCTTATGGGCTTGCAGGCGCCCGCATCGGTTATGCGATCGGGCCCAAGCGCCTGATCGCGCCCTTTGAAAAGGTGCGCAACCATTACGGCATCAACCGCGTCGGCCAGATCGGTGCGCTCGCTGCGATCCATGATCAGGCGTATCTCGCTGAGGTTGTGAGCAAAATCGCCAGGGCACGTGACCGGATCGGCGAGATCGCGCGCGCCAACGGATTGGGTCCGCTCCCCTCGGCTGCGAGCTTCGTCGCCATCGACTGCGGCCGCGACGGGGCCTATGCCACGCGCCTCCTGGAGGGGCTGATCGCGCGCGACGTGTTCGTTCGCAAGCCGTCTGCGATCGGCCTTGACCGCACCATCCGCGTGAGTTGCGGGCCCGACGCTGCCCTCGACGTTTTTGCGCGCGCCCTGCCGGGCGCTATCGCCGACGCGAACGCTGCGTGATGGTCGAGCCGTGGATCGCGCTCACGGTCACAGCGGCGCTCCTGCAATCGGTTCGGACCGCTGGCCAAAAGGAATTGACGGCATCCCTCACCGTGCTCGCTGGAACGTATGTTCGCTCACTGATCGGGCTGCCGGTCATGCTCGTCTATTTAGGCCTCGTAACGGTTGCCACGGCTGCACCCTGGCCCGCGTTTTCGCTGCGTTTTGCGGTCTGCTGCCTGGTGACCGCCATGACCCAACTTGCTGCCACCATGGCGCTGCTTGCGCTCTATCAGTTGCGCAACTTCGCGGTCTCAAACCAGATTGGCAAGTCTGACATTGTGTTCACGGCGGTCATAGGTGCGGCCCTCCTCGGCGCGCATTTGAGCCCCACGTCGTGGGCAGCGTTGGCGCTCACGACTGTCGGCGTGATCACGATCATGGCCGCCCGCGCTGGGGCCGCCGATACGGGGGCGCTCTCCTGGCGCGAGCTCCTCGCATCGCGGGCGACTGCGCTCGGGCTGTTCGTCGGCTTGATGTTTGGGATATGCAACCTCACTCTGCGCGAGGCAGCGCTGAGCCTCGCCGCTCCGTCGGCCTATCTGGCCGGCGCGCTGACGGTTGCGTGCGTCACAGCACTGCAAGTTGCGATCATGGGCGTCTGGCTCGGCGCGCGGGAACCCGGCACGTACGCGCGGATTGCGGACAAGGGGCGGTTGGCTGGCTTCGTCGGCGTGACCAGCGCACTTGGCTCGATTGCGTGGTTCACCGCCTTCGCGTTGGAATCCGCAGCCCACGTCCGCATCGTCGGCCAGATCGAGGTCGTGTTCACGCTGCTGATCTCGGCGTTCTATTTCCGCGAACGCCTTACCACACAGGAAGGCCTCGGCATCGCGCTGACGATTGCAGGCATTGTTCTCGTTCAGATGGCAGTCTGACGGCGCGCGCGGCAGCGCTGCTCACGCAAACGCCCACCACGTGCCACCGCTCCAGACGCCGATGGTGTGTTCCGCGCTCGCTGCCTCAGCTTGTGCCAGCGCCACGAGATCGAGGTACACGGCGCGCGTGACCAGCGCTTCGAGCCTGCCGCGCACGCCGATGTAAGGCTTTAACCCGCCGCTCACAGCCTGCGTGACGAACCGCAGCGGATGGGCCGGGCCGACATCGACCCAGGTATCGAGGTTGGTGCGGAAACGCAGCACCTGCGTCGTGCCGTGGCCGAGCACCTCCATTTCGACCGCTAGAAACGGTGCATCGGCGACCCGAACCAGGATTTTTTCAACTGGCGTTACGAGATAGGTCTGCCCGTCGTCGTCCTTGCGCAAAACAGACGCGAAGAGCTCAACGAGCGAGCGGCGGGCGATCGGTGTGTTCTGGTAGTGCCAGCTTCCGTCAGCACGAATTTCCAAACCGATGTCGCCGCAGTAGGGCGGGTTCCACAGATCGACGGGGGCAGCCTTCGCATCGCGCACGGCGCCCAGAACCGTTTCCAGCCCGCCGGTCACCAGCGGCCCGGGCCCGCTTGACGCATCCTTTCGGTGTTTTGGACCATTCTGTGTCATCAGGCGTTCAAATCCGGCCGTTCAATGGGGCTCATGCGACTAACGTAACATTCACTTGACCGGTTGGACCCTGCCCTAGATCGTTGCGTGATCGCCATAGGCTCCCCAAGACAGCCATACCAAGGTCGCCATGACAACGCTCGCCGAAACCCAAGCTGACATCGTTCCGCGCCTGGAGGCGGCCGCCGAACGCGTGCAGCGGGCGCACAAGGCCGCTGCCAATGTGATTTTCGGCCAAGACCTCGTGATCGAACGCACGATGATCACGATCCTTTCGGGCGGGCACGCGCTTCTCATCGGTGTTCCAGGGCTTGCCAAGACGTTGCTGGTCGATACGCTCGGGAAGGTTCTGGGGCTTGACGCCAAGCGCATCCAGTTCACGCCCGACCTCAT